>CAZTAP010000019.1:0-23669 GCA_964611665.1 uncultured Selenomonadaceae bacterium
AGCTTACCATCACGACACTTACCAAGGAAGGTGCACCGCTGATCCGGTATCGCACTCATGACCTTACCCGTCTCTTGCCTGGGGAATGCCCTTGCGGTCTGAAGTATCCCCGTCATGATATCATCCTGGGCCGTACAGACGATATGATCAAGATCAAGGCAGTCAATATCTATCCGGGACAGATCGAAGATGTGCTCAAGGAGGTTGCTGAGGTCAGCAGCGAATATCAGGTTGTACTGGACCGTGGGGCAGATTATAAGGATTTCATGCTGCTGCGTGTGGAATGTACACCGGGCATTGAACGGAATGCTGTGGAAAAAGCAGTAAAAAAATACTTCAAGTCGCGTATTGGCATTGCCATCGAGGTCGAGGCTCTTCCACTTGGTGCCTTGCCGCGCAGTGAGAAAAAAACAGCCCGGGTCATCGATAAGCGTTATTGCTGATGGAAGGAAACTCCGGAAGCAGGAAAAGCTCCCTACGAAATTCGTGGGGAGCTTTTCTCTATTCTGGTGCCTTATTGAGCGTCTTTATCGGAAATCGTAAATACATAACCGGTATCTTTTACTGCAGTGAACTGGAATTTGATGTTATCCTGAACAAAAGTATTGTCGGCTTCCTGCAGATTGCTGCCCTTTTTGAAGCCAAGTGCATCAAAAGCTGCCTGACGTACGTTGTTGGCATCGGAAGGAAAGAGCGACTCAACAAGGACACCGATGGCAGTGACCATCTTTACCGTGTCTTCCTTGCTGGCAGGGCGGGCGACCATCTTCAGTTCCTGCAGCTTTTTGGTTTTGGGATCTATGCTGCCGGACAATAGGATGGAATCGGCGAGGTTATAGCTGAAGGTACTGCCTTTTTCCGGGCTTTTCATGAGGATCTTTTCCTGTTTGACATTGGCGTTGTTGTTGAACCGTTCCATCAGCAGGTCATAGGTGATATCAAGGCTTCCGCTTGCTGTGCTCTGGGCAGTCTCCTGTTTTACATTGCTGGTGCTGCTCTGCTGGCTCATGACCATCATACCGATTGTGGTTACGATAAAGATGACAGCAATTGCAGCGACACCAATCGTGAGCAGGCGCTTTTTCTTTTGTTCGGTTTGTGTCCGGGGATTCTTTTCCATGACGGAATGATGGCATTTCGGGCAGGTGATTTCTGCCGGGCTTACATCAGCATTGCAATATTTGCATTTCATTGAAGAACATCTCCATTTTCCTGGTTTTATTTCGTAGTTTGACAAAATCTCTTTTATTATAACGCCATTGTTCAGGATTTCGCAACGCGAAATCATTCTCATCAGCGTTTCAACGAGGTGGAGGATATCTGCTTGTTGCCTGTTGTTTGCTTTGCTCCCGCTTTATTTAGAAGTGGGGGACAGCTTCTTCCGAGTTATAACGCCATTGTTCAGGATTTCGCAACGCGAAATCATTTGCTTGCAATTGTCTTGACAGATGTATATAATAAGATTCATACTTTATTGTAAAGACAGGTGTTAAGCATGGGACTTATTCAAAGATTGGAGCGTATTCCGGTAGGACGCTTCCATTATGAGCTGTTGATCATTACCGGATTGGGCTGGATGTTTGATGCGATGGATACGGGCATCATTGCTTTTGTCCTGCCGACACTGGCCAAGGCATGGTCGCTTACGACACAGGAAATGGGCCTGATCGGCAGCATGGGACTTGTCGGCATGGCTGTCGGCGCAATTTTTGCGGGAGAGCTGGCAGACCGTTTTGGACGTAAACGCATGTTCATGGCAACGCTGGTATTATATTCTGTGGCGACTGGGCTTTGCAGCGTTGCCTGGAGCTTCAGCTCCCTGCTGGTTTTCCGTTTTCTGGTTGGCTTCGGACTTGGCGGGCAGCTGCCGGTAGCGGTGACGCTTGTCACTGAATATGCGCCGCCGGCTGTGCGCGGTCGTTTCATTGTTTTGCTGGAAAGTTTCTGGGGTGTGGGCTGGCTTTTAGCAGCCTTGATTTCTTATTTTGTCATTCCGGCGTTTGGCTGGCACGCGGCCTTTCTGCTGGGAGCTTTGCCGGCACTTTATGTTTTCCATATCTTTCGCTGGATTCCGGAATCTGTGCGTTATTTGCTGAATAAAGGGCGCACGGCAGAAGCTGAAGCAATCGTAAGGCGTATCGAAGACTCCTGCGGTATGTCAGCACCAGTATCTGCTGTTTCTGAGGCAGAGGCTGAGGAAGAAACTGCTGTCGTCAAAAGTTCGTTCCGTGAGCTTTTGACACCGGCGTTCATCAAGCGTACCCTGATGCTCTGGTGCCTGTGGTTTGGCATTGTTTATTCATACTATGGAATCTTTACCTGGCTTCCTTCGCTGATGGTCACTCATGGTTTTACACAGATCAAGAGTTTTGAGTATGTGATGCTGATGACGGTTGCCCAGCTTCCGGGCTATATCGCAGCAGCTTATTGCGTGGAACGGCTGGGGCGCAAGGCTACGCTCGTCGGCTTTCTGATCAGCTGCGCAGTATGCGCGTATTTCTTTGGTCAGGGCGGCAGCACTGCCGCAGTACTGGCCTGGGGCTGCGGCATGTCATTTTTCAATCTGGGAGCCTGGGGTGTGGTATATAGCTATACGCCTGAGCTTTATCCGACAAGCATCCGGGCGATGGGCTCCGGCTGGGCTGCGGCAATTGGGCGTGTCGGCGGTATCCTTGCTCCGACGCTTGTCGGCATCCTGCTCGCACGTCAGGGAGATTTCAGTGATATCTTCCTGATGTTCACCGGGGTCATGGTCGGTGCCGCGCTTATTGTTGCGGTGCTGGGACCAGAAACCAAGGGGCTGCGTCTTGATGAAATCAGCAAGGCTTCAGACTGATTTGAAAGGTAAAAAGGCTGGTGTACAAAGCATCTGTATGGTGTGTTGTACGCCAGCCTTTTTGTGGTGGTCATGGTGTGCTGACCGTGGTGATCTTTTTCAAACCTTTGAGCGAAAGTTTGGTGAGGACCTTGGGAGATTCTTGCAGAATGAAGTCGGCAAAGCGTCTGGCTGCGAGCGGCAGTGTATCCCAGTTGCGCCAGGCAAGTGCGATTGTGCGCTCCAGTGGTTCATCGACCGGACGCAGGGTCAGGCCTTTTTCAAAACCAGCCAGAACCAGCTGATACAGGATAGAGACACCGAGTCCCTGACGGACCATGGCAAGGATGGAATAATCATCATAGACCTTGTATTCGATTCTTGGCGTGAGACCCAGTCGGGTAAAGGCATCCAGTGGTACACTGCGTTCTCCTTCGTCCAGCAGGATAAAAGGTTCCATGGATAATTGCTGCAGAGAGATGCTGTTTTGTGCGGCCAGTGGATGCGAAACCGGCAGTACAGCCATCATTTCATCGCGGTAAAGCGGCTGGATGGTGAGACCGGTGACTGCCTGAGCGTTGACAAAGCCGAAATCGATGCTGCCCTGCAGGACGCTCTGCCGGATACTGGTGTATTCTCCCTGCTGCAGTGTGAAATGAACTCCTGGATAGCGCTGCTTGAATTGCTGCATGAGCAATGGGAGCAGGTTGCGGCTCACACTGGTGAAGGTGCCGATGCGAATCTCGGTGTTTTCCAGACCGGCCATTTCCTGCTGTTTCTGAGTCAGTGCATCTTCTGCACTGCAGATGCCCCGCAGATAAGGCAGATAACTTTCGCCATCTTTGGTCAGAGTGATGCCGGTCTTGCTGCGGTTGATGAGTGTTGTGCCAAGCTCCTGCTCCAGAGAATGCACAGCCTGGCTGACTGCACTCTGCGAATAGCCAAGGAGTTCTGCAGTGCGGGTAAAGCTGCCAATATCAAGGACATGGCAGAAAATATTGTAACGTGAAAGCATAAAGCTGGTCCTTTCCTTGTTGTTTTGGTGGCGATTTTGCAAAAGCAGGAAATTGTGGTAGAATATTCTGCGGTACGAGAGTGCCGGATGAAAAAAGAAAGCAAGGATGTAAGAGAATGTTTGATACAAAATTATTGCTGAAGAATGCTTTGCTTGCTGCAGTGTATGCCGTGCTTACGATGGGACTGGCGCCCATCAGCTATGGGCCTGTACAGGTGCGCATTTCTGAATTCATGACACTGCTGGCGTTTGTGAATAAAAAATATATTCCGGGATTGGTATTAGGCTGTTTTTTGGCTAATCTGGCCAGCCCGTTCGGTGTGACAGATTTGCTGATTGGGACCTTTGCAACCTTTCTGGCAGTGTATGCGATGCGGTTTTGCCCCAATCTTTTTCTGGCGTCGTTGATGCCAGTGCTGTTCAATGGTGTACTGATCGGGGCGGAAATGCTCTATCTGGCGGCATTGCCGCCAGGGCTTTCCGTCTGGACTGCAATGCTCTATATTGCGGGGGGAGAGTTCCTTTCCGTCAGTCTTTTGGGCATTGTGCTGCTTCGACTGCTGCTGAAAAATCATGCTTTACGTGATTTTATCCAGCGGGAATAAAGAGAAAGGATGCTCTATACCAATGCGTTGGTACGGGGCATCCCTTTTGGTTCAGAGCAAATGTTGATCTTGCAGGAGTGCTTTGGCTCGTGCAGCATCTTCCGGCAGCGCCTCGATGTAGTAGAGTGTGCGGTCAATTTTTCCGCCTGCCCCGAAATTGCGTGGGTCAAGCTTGCTGCCGCAGCCACAGATGGGGGATTCTGCTTCAGCCTGGCCGCTGTTGATTTTGATCCCGGCTGTCTGCAGGGCTTTTTTCGCAGCCAGCCAATGGGCTTTGCCTTTTTGCACCCGATAGACAAGCTCATGCTGCTGAAATGGCCACATAAAATATCCCTCCCCGAAAAAATTAGAAATTCGCTTCTTTGATGATCTTTTGCTCGGTTTTGCCAAGCACCCATCCGAGCAGCTTGATTTCGGTATAGACCATGAGCAGCTGTTCGCGGTAAGCCGGATCAGAGTTGGCCTTCAGTGTTTTGTAACGCTGACAATCCTGATTATATTTGGCCAGGATTTCTGCCTGGCTGCGCATACGCTCCAGATTGGTTGTATTATGCTGGATGATGATATCATTATTCATAACGCGTTCTTCCTTTACTCTTTGATGATGATTAACTTCTGCATAAATCGCTGAAATCCTGTCAGTACGATAGCTGTGCATAAAGTTTATTCTTTATCCAAAGCCTCACGAGCTTTTTCATTGACAATCCTGCGATCCTCTAAACGGTCAATGATGGCATCTGGCCCTGTTTCGCCCGTACGGATGCGGACAGCATTGTCTACGGTTGTGACAAAGATCTTCCCATCTCCGATCTGGCCGGTGCGGCATACTTTTTGTGCAGCTTCCAGTACGGCATCCACCGGGACGTCGCAGACAACGATTTCTACTTTGATTTTGGGCAGCAGGTTCATCGCGATTTTCTGGCCGCGATAAACTTCCGTGTGTCCGTGGGACAGGCCGCAGCCATAGACCTGACTGACCGTCATGCCGGTCACGCGGATGGCATACAGTGCATTTTTCAGTGCATCAAGCTTTTCCGGGCGGGTGATGATTTCGATTTTTGATATTTTCTGCATAGGGTTCAACCTCACTTATTTCCAAATAAAAACGGTATAACATATACTTACGCCAAAGCGTTCTGTAAATCCTGCAAAAAAAGACTGGATTTTTATTGGACAGTCTGGTAAAATGAAACTGTTCTTGTGACAAATGTATACATATGGCGATGAAGCCGAAAAGAAACAGATGCATAGCTGCGTCTGCTGTCTTTTCGGCTTTTTTTATTTTTGCGAGGAGGAAAGATAAGAATGGAATTGACAATCAATTCAGTGGCAGCAGGCCTGGATACGGTCTGGGTGCTTTTATGTGCCGCATTGGTTTTTTTGATGGAAGCTGGTTTTGCAGCTTTGGAAGCGGGGTTTGTGCAAAGCCGTAACTCTCTGAATATCATCATGAAGGTTTTCATGGATTGTACGATTGGACTGATTGGTTTCTTTATCTGCGGTTTTGGTCTTATGTATGGGACGGATGTGCTGAGTATCTTTGGCATTTCAGGCTTTCTTATGCAGGGAGACCTTTCTCATTTGAATCTGAAGATTCCGGTGGAGGCGTTCTGGCTTTTTCAGGCAGCTTTTGCAATTGCGATGGCAACCATCGTTTCCGGTGCCGTGGCTGAGCGCATGAAGTTTGCACCCTATCTTGTCTTTTCTTTGCTTGCTACTGTTGTCATCTATCCTCTGGCCGGTCATTGGGTATGGAATCCTTCCGGCTGGCTGAATCAGCTTGGTATGCTGGATTTTGCGGGCTCGGCTGTCGTCCATTCCCTTGGCGGCTGGGCAGCGCTTGCTGCCGTGCTGGTGCTTGGTCCGAGAAGCGGCCGTTTTTCGAAAAATGGCAGCATCAAGATCATGCCAGGCCACAATCTTCCGCTTGCTGCATTGGGGGCTTTCATCCTGTGGTTTGGCTGGTTTGGCTTTAATCCAGGCAGTACATTGTCCGGCATGGATGGCAATATTGCCCGGATTGCTGTGAATACGAACCTTTCCGCGGCAGCGGGCGGTACAGTTGCTGCGCTGCTGACGCTTGTGAGATATGGCAAGGCAGATCTGAGTATGGCCATCAACGGTGCATTGGGTGGTCTTGTGGCAATCACGGCTGGCTGTGCTTTCGTGACGCCGGTAAGCTCCCTTTTGATTGGTGCCGCTGCGGGTGCGCTGATTATCTGGGCCGTGCCATTCTTTGACCGTATTCATGCTGATGATCCGGTCGGGGCTATTGCTGTACATGGAGTCTGCGGTACATTTGGCACGCTTGCGGTCGGTCTCTTTGCGCAGAACGGCGGTCTGTTTTATGGCGGCGGGCTTCATCTGCTGGGCGTGCAGACACTGGGAGTAGCCGTGATCGGACTCTGGGGCTTTGGTGCAACCTATGGCCTGTTCAGTCTGCTCAAGGCTGCTGTCGGCATCCGGGTTTCTGCAGAGGATGAGGTCATCGGTCTGGACATCAGTGAACATGGAATTTCGGCATACAACGATTTGGAATATCCTTTGATGCAGAGAGCTGCGCAGCCGTTCGGCATGGCACAGGAAATGCCTGTGCTGCAGCAGGATGAGGAAACGGTTAATCCGGCCTGAAACGGGGATTCAGCCAGTGTGCTGCCGCGTTCGGATTTAGGATAACAAATCACCCGATAAGGACTGGTCTTTATTCTTTGAATAAACGGCCGGTCTTTTTGTTTTGCCCGTCACCCTATGGTATAATTGAGGAAACTCTGAACAAGGGGGGGATTACTTGGCAAAGATCGTGGATTACATGCAATATGATTATTTGAAGATGCTGCGCGGATCGCATGCGGCCTGGAGGCTTTTGGCAGCCGATCAGGCTCCCTTTATCGCAGCTTTTTTTTATCGGGAATTTTTGGCGGAAAAGCGCCGGGCAATAGAAGAGGAACGTCTCATTGAGGATCTCGAAGATTTTATTTATGAGAGCAAACGCGGCGGCAGCGAAGAACAGCTGCTGCGACTGCCGGGCGAATATCTGGAAATCTGGTCGGACCCACAGCATATGTGGCTGCGGCGTTTCTATGGAGAAAATGATGAGGTTCGTTATGATCTGACCGCAGCAGCGCAAAAGGCTGTAGAATGGCTGATCGGTCTTCGCAAGCAGTCTTTTGTCGGGACGGAATCGCGCCTGCGTACGGTTTTTGACCTGCTGCACCAGATTGCGCGGGAAACGGATCTGAATGTAGAAAACAGACTGGCCTATCTGCGGGGTGAGCAGGAGAAGATCCAGAAAGAAATCACGGCAATCCGGGAAAGCGGCAGGGTGCAGCCTGTATTGGATGAGCTGCAGGTCAAGGAGCGGTTTTTGCAGGCTTCGGCTACAGCCGAGGGTATTCTGTCTGATTTCCGTGAAGTGGAGGAAAATTTCCGTGCACTGGAGCAGCGGCTCATGGAACGCATCGTGACCTGGAAGCAGGGGAAGGGCGAGCTGCTGGAAAAAGTTTTTGCAGACCGGGACTTGATCCGGAATTCCGAGCAGGGCAGAAGCTTTGCGGCATTCTGGCGGTTTTTGATGCTTTCGCAGCAGCAGGAGGATTTTACGGATACGCTGCAAAAGGTTTTGCAGGCAGACAGTCTGCGGGCACTTGTGAAAGAGAATCATCTTTTGCATATCGATCGTGCCTGGGTGGAGGCTGCTTCTGAAGTGCAGCTGACTATTGCGCAGCTGTCCAAACAGATCCGCCGTTATGTGGATGAGCGTTATTTGCTGGAGGAACGTCATATTTATGAAATCATCCAGAGAATAGAATGCCAGGCCATCCAGGCCAAGGGGGATATTCCCCAGGGAGTGTTTGCTGAGCTTGATGCGGCAGCACCCAAAATCGATCTGCCTATGGACCGTCCGCTGTTTGTTCCGCCGCAGCGCACGCGGCTCGAGAACCATGCACTGGAGGCAGGCAGCTCGCAAGCTTCCGTGGCGGCACTTTTCCAGCAGGTTTATGTGGACAAGGCGCAGTTGAAACGCAACATTCAGCATCTGCTGCAGCAGAAAACTGAAGTAACGCTGGCAGAAATCGTACAAGAATATCCTTTGCAGCAGGGACTAACTGAGCTTCTGGCCTATCTGGTGCTGGCTGGCAGAGGCGAGCAGCATGGCTTTTTTGATGAAAGCTGGCAGGAAATCTTATTTGAACGTGATGGCAGGAAACTG
Organism: uncultured Selenomonadaceae bacterium; assembly: GCA_964611665.1. Classification (GTDB taxonomy): domain Bacteria; phylum Bacillota; class Negativicutes; order Selenomonadales; family Selenomonadaceae; genus CAZTAP01. Next base: position 8,646 of record CAZTAP010000019.1, read on the forward strand.
CTGACGAAATGTGAAACCGTTGTATTTCGGCGGAAGGGAAGGGAATGAAGCAGATGGAGGAAAAGGAAGCGGCTTTCTCAAGGGCGTGCATCGCCCTTTTGAAGGGCGTTGTATGCCGCAGCAGTCAGGAAAAGCTTTGGCAGGACATTCTTGAACAGAGGAATGCACTGAAGGAGTATCTTTCGCGGCTCGGACTGGTCTTATATCTTGATGAAATGGATGAATATGCCTATCTGCGGCAGAGCGATGACGAAGAGGTTCCACGTCTTATTCCACGCTATCCGTTGAGCTACGGTCTGAGCATGCTGCTGATCATTTTGCGCAAGCAGCTTGGTGAGTATGATGCAATGAATGGTGATCAGCGGCTCATTGTTGCGAAGGGAGATATGGTGCTGAAGATGCAAGCTTTTTTCCCTGCAATGACCAATGAGATCAAGTTTCAGCAGGAGGTTGAGCGTCATTTGCGAAGGGCGGAGGAAATGGGCTTTTTGCAAAAGCTGTCGGGACAGGAAGATTCCTATGAAGTGAGGCCTTTGCTGCGCAGCTTTGTCAATGCCAGCTGGCTGCAGGAGTTCAGCGAACGCTTGCAGGATTATCTGGACTATGGCCGCCGGCAGAAGGAGGAAGCTGCACCAGAAGAAGGGGAGGGTCTAGATGGACTTGTTTGAACAAACGGATGAGCCGGCAAAGCTGGGCTTTCGTCTGCAGCGACTGGAAATATATAATTGGGGAACCTTTGATCAAAAGGTTTGGAGCCTTGAGCTGAAAGGCGATACTTCGCTTTTGACAGGGGATGTCGGTTCGGGAAAATCAACCCTGGTAGATGCCATCATCACACTGCTGGTGCCGCCCAAAAAGGTAACGTATAATAAGGCGGCTGATGCGAGTGCCAAGGAACGCAGCCTTGCTTCTTATGTACGCGGCTATTTTGCGCAGAAAAGGACCGAGGATGGCGGCGGCAAGCCGGAGGCGCTGCGTGACCGCAATCAGTACAGCGTGATTCTCGGCGTTTTTGGCGATGAAAACCTTGGTGTGCGAGTCACTCTTGCACAGGTATTCTGGTTCCGGGATGAGAGCACGCGATATCCGGCACGGTTCTATGTACTGGCAGAAAAGACACTGAGCATCAGGGAACGGTTCAGCAATATTGGCACGGATATGCGAAGCTTCAAAAAGCGGCTGGAAAGCGATGATTATATTCATACCTATGATGATTATCCGCCTTATGCGCGGGATTTTCGCCGTAAATTCGGGATACGTCAGGAACAGGCCATGGATCTTTTCCAACAGACGATTTCCATGAAGAAAGTCGATGAACTCACTGGCTTTGTACGGCAAAATATGCTGGAAAAGCCGGAGACTGAGCAGGATGTGGCGAATCTGCTCGCACATTTCCGTGACCTGGATGAGGCGCATACGGCTGTCGTCCGGGCGAAAAAGCAGCAGGAGCTTCTTGTGCCGCTTGTAGCAGATGGTGACCGCTATTATGAGCTTTTGGAAAGGCAGCATCATTTTTCCGGCATGCAGAAGTTCCTGTCTGCCTGGTTTGCCGAAAAAGATTTTCATTTCCTGGAACGTGATCTGCAGGGACAGCAAAGCAATTTGTCCGAGGATAAAGAAAAGCAGAAAAAAATCGAGGAACAGCTGCAGAATATGGAGCAGGAAGCTCGTGCCGTGCAGTCTGCGATGGACCAGAACGGCGGCAGCCGGCTCATCGTGCTGAAGAATCAGCTGGATATGCAGAGAATGCAGCTTGGGACATGCAGGGGCAATCTGGAGCGTTATAAAAAGCAGGCCGATCTTTTGGAAATCGGCCTGCCGGAGAATGAAGCTGCATTCCAAAAAAATGGGGAAGCAGTCAAAAAGCAGCTGGAGCTTGATCTTGAGCTGGAGAATGAGCTTGCAGAAGATGCGGGTGATGCAGAAAGCAACCGCAAGGAGAACGATAAAGCCATGCAGCGCACTGCTGCCGAGCTGGAGTCTCTCAGAAAACGCAAATCGAGTATCCCGCGTGAATACATCGAGCTTCGCGAGCAGCTTTGCCTTGATTTGAATCTTGCCGAAGGAGAAATGCCCTTTGCCGGTGAGCTCATGGAGGTGCGCGAGGAGGAAGGAGCCTGGGAAGGGGCGCTGGAGCGTTTGCTGCGCGGATTTGGCATTTCCCTGCTCGTACCACAGGCACATTATGGTGAGGTCACAGACTGGATGGAGCACCACCAATTGAAGCTGCGGCTGGTCTACTACCGGGTGCAGGATTACACGGAACCCGTGGATCTCGCGGAACTGGATGAAGATGCCGCCTGCTGCAAGCTGAATCTTAAAGAGGATTCCCCGTTTTACAACTGGCTGGCTAATGAGCTTGCGCAGCGTTTCCGTCATATCTGCTGCGAGACGATGAAGGGATTCCGGCAGGAAAAATTCGCACTTACGAAATCGGGGCAGATCAAGCTCAATGGACGTCGGCATGAAAAGGATGACCGTTATCGGATCGATGACCGCCGCCAGTACGTCCTGGGATTTTCCAATCTGAAGAAAATCCAGGCGCTCGAGGCTGAGCTGTTTGATTTAAAGGAAGAGGGGAAGCTCTGGCAAAAGAAGCTGCAGCAAATCCATCAGCAGCAGAAAAAGTGCCAGGCCCGCCTTGCGGCAGCGCGTGCTCTGCAGGAGACTGTGCATTTTGCAGAGCTTGATGTCCAGTCATTGCAGCAGGAAATCGGGCGTCTGGAAAAAAATTTCGTTGAACTGGAGCGGGAAAATGAAGTGCTGCTAAGGCTGAAGGAGAAGGCTGCTGAGCTGGAGAAAAAGCAGACGCAGATGAAGCAGCAGCTTTATGATGTACAGCAGAGAATCACGCTGACGCAAAAGGAAATCCGCGATGCAGAAAGCCGCATGAAACAGGATCAGGAAATCTTTTCCACTTATCCTGAAGATGAACGAAAGCTCTCCTATGCGCGGCTTGAGGAAAACTGTCAGGACGCTTTGCAGGGTGCTGCTTTGGAACGCAGACGCTTCGTGCAGCAGGAGGCAGTCTTCCGGCACTGGCTGGATGGGAAGAATGAGGAGAATCACAGCAAGCTGGATGGACAAGGGCAGAAGCTTACCTTGCAGATGTCCGGCTATATGACGGCCTATCCGGAACAGAGCAACGTGCTCACGGCCAGCCCTGAGGCACTGGAGGAATACCGGCGCATTCTGCAGAGGCTGGAGCTTGATGCTTTGCCGAGGTTTGCCGAGACTTTCCGTGAACTGCTGCGGGAAAATACCATCAATCAGATTGCGCTCTTCCAGGGTAAGCTGAATACGGCCTGCGATGTGATCCGTGAACGCATCGAAATGATCAACGGTTCCCTGTCTGATATCGATTATAACGAGGGTCGGTATATCCAGATTGAATGCACGAATGCTGCCGATGTGGAAATCAAGGACTTCCGCATGCAGCTGCGTGCCTGTACGGATAATGCGCTGACGGCCAGTGAGGAGGATGCTTACAGCGAAGCGAAATTCGAAGAGGTACAGCGCATCGTCGAGCGTTTCCGCGGGCGGCCTGATCATACGGAAGCGGATGAGAAATGGACGAAGCGCGTGACGGATGTACGCAATTGGTTTGTCTTTGCAGCATCGGAACGCTGGCGGGAAACCGATGAGGAATATGAGCATTATACGGATTCTGGCGGAAAATCCGGCGGACAGAAAGAAAAGCTCGCTTATACAATCCTTGCAGCCAGCCTCGTGTATAATTTTGGCCTGGAAGCGAAACGGCCCAGTGAACAGTCCTTCCGTTTTGTTGTCATTGATGAAGCTTTCCTGAAGAGCTCGGATGATTCCGCAAGATTCGGACTGGAGCTGTTCAAGAAGCTGGATCTGCAGCTTCTTGTGGTTACTCCTTTGCTGAAAATCGCAACGATTGAACCATTTGTGACACATGTTGGCTTTGTCTATCAGAGAGATGAGGAGCATCGTTCTTTCCTGCGGAATCTTACAATCGAGGAACTGTCAGATGAACGTGATGCCTGTGCAGCCGGGCAGGAAGATTTGGGGAAGAAGGGGACTACAGAATGAGCGAAAAGCTTTTGATAGGGAATCATTTATCATCGGCACAGGGATTCCTGGCGATGGGCAGGGAGGCGCTGAGCCTTGATGCGAACGTTTTTGCGTTTTTTACCCGTAATCCGCGCGGCGGCAGGGCAAAAGCAATCGATGAGGAGGATGTGCGGGCGTTTTTGGCGTTCCAAAAAGAACAGGGGATAGCAAGGCTCGTTGCACATGCACCTTATACGATGAATGCCTGTGCGGCAAAGGAAAATTTGCGCAGTTTTGCCCGGGAGATGATGGCGGATGATTTGCAGCGCATGGAGTATGTACCGGGGAATTATTACAATTTCCATCCGGGCAGCCACGTAGGACAGGGGGTGGAAAAGGGAATCGAGTGGATTGCAGCTCAGCTCAATGCAGTGCTTTTCCCGGAGCAGAGAACTACAGTGCTGCTGGAGACAATGGCTGGCAAGGGCACGGAAGTCGGTCGGAACTTTGAAGAGCTGCAGGAAATCCTTGTACGGGTTGAACTGCAGGAAAAAATCGGGGTTTGCCTGGATACCTGCCATGTCTGGGACAGCGGCTATGATATCGTGAACCATCTGGATGAGGTTTTGCAGGAATTTGATCGAATCATTGGTCTGAATCGGCTCAAGGCAGTGCATCTCAATGACAGCCTGAATCCATCCGGCAGTCACAAAGACCGTCATGCAAGAATCGGTGCGGGCTGCATCGGACTGGAAGCACTGATCCGCGTGATCAACCATCCAGCCCTGCGCAGTCTGCCGTTTATTCTTGAGACCCCAAATGATGCAGCAGGATATGCGGCGGAAATTCATTTGTTGAGGGAAAACTGCAGATAAAATTATCTGCTGCTTTATGGATGCAGTGTGCTTTTTTCGCGTCCGACGTTGATGGCTTTATTGCAATCTGTATCGAGATCTTCTGCCACTTCAGCTGGTGAGCGCGTACCGCGCAGCAAGTCCTGGATGTGAAGATAGAAGACGCGCCGGACACCGCGCCAATTTGGATTACCCTCCATGAAGTCAATGACATGGGGGGTGTTTTTTTGGAAGGCATCCAGACGATAGATTTTATCCTTATATTTTTCGGTGACTTTCGTACTTACCGGCATGTTTCCTGCAGAATAATCCAGATATTTCTCAGTATGGTAAAAGAACTTCAGAAAATCCTTGGCAACGCGCAAGCGCACCGGGTCTCCATTATCAAATACTTCGAAGCCGGTGACAAACGTGGTTGCAAGTCCGTGCCCATCAGCACTGGGGAAGTTGACGAGTCCGATGTTTTTTTTGCTGGCTTCAGCACTGGGACCGTTGACCATTTTTATGGCAAGCTGCCCGTTGGCAAAAAGCTTGCCGCAATCCCGTACGACAAGGTTTTCTGCTTTTGGCGGGTAATAGTCCTGGTCATAATTATCCTTCAGCCATTGCAGGCCGGCAATTCCTTCTGGCGCGTTCAGGTGAAAATAGTGTTCGGCATCAAAAAAATGGCTTCCCTTGCTGCGGATCCAGGTCATCGTATGTGTGTCCGATTGTTCGTTTTTCGCATACATTGCCATGGCATAAGTGTTTTGTGGGAGCCTTGCGGCAAGGATGGAGAGCACTTCATCCCATTCTGCCGGACTCCATGATTGGATATCCGGCTGCTCTGTAACGTATTTTTCCAGCCCGGCCTGCCGAAAGAGATCTTTGTTGTAGCCAAGCACGTTTTGGCGGGCCAGGTAGGGGAGCATATAGGTCTTTTCCTGCAGCTGGCTCATCTGCCAGTAAGGGGTGGGAACATCGGAACGCCAGTCGTCATCGATGATATCATCCAGAGGAATGACACGTCCCGTATGGATATAGGTGCTCATATTGAAATAGTCTTCGTAGAGGATATCGGCTGCTGCATCCGTATCGAAGCATTGGGGGATATAGGCATCCTCTTGTGCCAGGTCGAATTTGACAAGATCAAAGGTTACATCGGCTTCCTTATATTGTGCAGAAAAATCGGCAGCAGCTTCTGTGAGTACCTGATAGGCTTCTCTGATTTCAGGATTGGTGGTGCAGGTCATTGCGAGCGTAGGGACTTTTAGAGTCAGGTGCACAGAAGGCTTTTGCTCAACGGACGTTTGCTGACAGCCGGTGAAGAGGCTGGTGAAAAACAATAGAAGGAAAAGCAGGCCCATTTTTTGCTTCATGATGGTTCACACTCCTTTTTCGTCTGAATGGCTTCAAAAAGCTTTTTTACATCGATGGGCTTGGCAATGAATCCATTCATGCCAGCTTCTTTTGCACGGGTGCGGTCTTCCGGCGCAGTATTTGCTGTCGTTGCGTAAATTCGGATGGAGGCGGCATCGGCACGCGGGAGCTTTCGTATGGACTGGGCAGCTGTATAGCCATCCATGACAGGCATCTGGGCATCCATGAGAATACAATCAAAAGTATAGGGAGCGGCTGCGGCAAAGGCTTCTACAGCCTGGGCACCGTTGACGGCCAGTGTGATTCTGAACCCCGCCTGCTGCAGGATTTCCGTGAGGATTTCTGCATTCAGGCTGTTATCTTCTGCAATCAGGATGTGCTTTGTGCCTTGTACGGCTTTTTTCATGTCCTCCGGGGCTGCAGGAGAATCAGCGGGTGCGGTGCTGAGTTCGGCAGGCAGGGAGATACAGAAGAGGCTTCCCTTGCCAAGCTGGCTTTTTACCTCAAGTGTTCCACCCATTTGCCGGATCAGCATGTGACTGATAGCCATACCGAGACCTGTGCCGCGGATCGATGGTTCGGAAAGCTGCTGATTTTTCTTTTTTTCCTCCTGAGAGAATGGTTCAAAAATATGTTTTTGGAATTCTTCACTCATTCCAATGCCTGTATCCTGAATATTTATGCTGATTGTGCACTGATTAGCGGCAGGGCCGGAAGAACTTTGGGAAATCGTCATATGGACGGAGCCGTTTGACGGTGTGAATTTTGCAGCATTTCCGAGAATATTCAATAAAACCTGTTTGAGACGCATTTCATCACCGAAGATAATGGGCTGAAGCAGGGAATATTCTGTGTGGAAGGCAATCCCTTTTTCAGCAAAACGTTCCTTCATCATGTTTTGCAGGTCTTCCGTCATTTTCAGCAGAGAGAAGGATTCGTGGCTCATCGAGATCGAGGACTGTTCCAGTTTGGAAATATCGAGGATATCATTGATCAGGCTCAGGAGGTATTCAGAGGTACCGGCCGATTTTTCCAGATAATCCTTAAGCTTTTCTGGTTCATGCAGGCTGCTGCGCATCAGATGATTCAGGCCAAGAATGGCATTCAGTGGTGTGCGGATCTCGTGGCTCATGCGATTGAGGAAGCTATAGCGTGCTGCTGCGTTTGCTTTGGCGGCCAGAGAGGTTTTCCAGAAATGCAGCAGACAGAAGAAAAGCAGGATGCAAAGAAGGATAGCGGCACCGAGACTGCCGCTGGTCAGGAAGATGAAACGGCGGCTTTGCTCAGCGAATACTGTCGTTGGTACAGACATCGCGAGATACCAGTCGGTGCCTTTGATCTTCGTCATGGAAAGTGCATAAGTGCTGCCTTTCAGTGTGTACGTACAGAGAATATTATCTTCTTTATCTTTTAATGCAGCCTGCAGGTCTACAAGCGTATTTTCGTCAGAAAATACAGCCTGCTCCAGGCTTTTCAGCAGATTATCGTGCTGACCGATGCCGTTCTTGTCAGATTTATTGACAACGTACCATCCATGATTGTCAACGACCATAGAGGTACCCTGCCCGTCAAAGCTTGCACGGTTCATATGCTCACGAATATCGGAAATCGGTGTTTGTCCGACGAGCCCGATGAAACGGATGCCCTCGACTTCAAAAGGGGTGATGGTCAGCGCATAAACGATAGATTCTTCCTGATAATCAATCTGGTTGTTGTAATCGTCGAAGCGTAAAATCCTTTTGGGAATATTTTTCAGGATTCCTTGAATGAAGGAGTAGCGTGTGCCATCCTGAATCAGAAAAGTTCCACTGTACATTTTTCCATTTGAATCAACGAGATAGAGATATTTGAATGCGGAAACATTGTGTTCAAGATTCAATTGAGTTTGCAGTTCTTTCAGATTTTGATGATTTTCCTGCTGCAGACGGTAACCTATGCGTGCGAGGCTGGTACAGGAACGTTCCAGCGTATTTTCGATAAAGGCGCGATCATGTGAACCGATTTCCTGCATGGTGTTCAGGGTAATTGCAGAAAGGACGGTATCCACCTGCCAGGTATAACGGTATAGGCCAAAAGCGAGGATGAGGGGAAGCAGAGAGAACAGAAAAATCAAAAAATATTTTTGACGAAATATTCTCATAAATACTCCTTCGGCAAAGCTGCTGCCATGCAGACAAAGAAAACGCATAGCAGATATTTGTTTACATCGATTACTGTATATTTACGTCAGAGGAATGGAAAAATCCTGCCTGAAACGGAAAAGAGAGAAGTTCAACAAAGTTTTTTTTCTGGCAAAACTTGCATAATGGCGTTATAATAAAAAAGATTAATATTTTTAAAAACAGAGTAGAGGGTTGAATTTTGATGACATTGGATTCAAGTACAGAAACGGTTGCTGTCTTATATGATATAGAGAATGCACCGTTCGAAATGCTTGACTATACTTTGGGCAAGGCGCAGAAGTATCTGCCTTGCCGGATGATTGTAGTTTCGGATTGGGAAAAGCGTCCTGAGCAAAAACGCTGGAATCGTTTGATGAGCCGGCCTGGTTTTACGTTTCGCCAGATCGATCGGAAGGTTGATGGGAAGAACTCCCTGGATTATGCTCTTTTCGACATGGCAGTCCTGCTGCGCGATGAGGGTGTACGGAAGTTCTTCGTGATTACGACGGATTCTGATTTTATCCGCATTGCGAATATGCTGCGGGAGGGGGATACTCCTTCGCATATCATCGGGGTTGGGACTGAACAGGCCAGTCAGCTGCTGCGCGATGCCTATGATGAGTTTTTCTGCTATCCACCGGAAAAGAAAAGAGGAAAAGCCGTGAAAGAAACAAAAGCGGACAAGCCACAGCAAAGTACGGAGGAGATAACTGAAGGAGCGCAGGCGGAACCTAAGGCGGAAAAGGCGGCAAAGCCTAAGCGGGCAGCGAAAAAAACTCCGGCAAAGGCCAAGGCTGCGAGCAAGCCTGCAATGGAGAAGAAAACAGAGAAAAAAGCGGAAGAGGCCGCAGGCGAGAAGGTGGCTGCAAAGCGCAAGCCGAAGAAAACGGCTGCAGTTGAAAAGGAAGATGCGGCAAAAGCTGGTAATAATTTACAGGTGCAGATTCCGAAAACACTTTATACGAAGCTGCAGGGCCGTGCAAAGACAGAAGATGTGGATCTTGATCAGCTCGTGACTTATCTTTTGATGCGCGGGCTTATTGAATAGAGAGGTGCAGGAATATTCCATGAGAAAGACAGAAGAGAAAGTATTGCTTTATCAGTTCGACGATGCTAAGCTTCAGTCCATTCGCGAAGTATTACGGAAGCTTCAAATCAAGAGCGAATGCCTGCCTGAGGATGCGTGGCGGCAGAAGGTTGGCTATCTTTTGGGAATCCGAGGGTTCGCGGCTGCCGGGAAAAGTGATGAACCAGAGGAATTTGTGTTCCCGCATGAGGTCCTGGTGTTTTTCAATATTAAAAATAAACGTCTGGATCAGGTGCTGGCTGCTTTCCGGGAAGCTGGAATCCCACACATCAAGTTTAAGGCGGTAGTTACCCCGTTTAACACACTTTGGACTCTGCGCCGCTTATGCGAGACGATGCAGAAAGAGCATGCTGCTATGGCAGAGCAGGCAGGTAAGGAAGAACGATAAGCATGAAACAAGAAGATTTGGATAAAACACAATTCATGGGCCGTGCACCACTGTCGGATAGGGAAACCTCCGGGAGCAAAGCATCGCCTGCAGGGACGGGCCGGACATACCGGCAGGGAGATACACAGCCGGTTCCACGTGTGGATGAGACGATGATGCTGCCACAAGATCCGGCGCGCGGCTCGGTAAGGGAACTTTCTCCTATAGATGGAGCAGATACGGATAAAGGAAAACCAGCTGGCGGGAATGGCAAAAAACCACGCTTTACCCAAAAGCAGAAGCGTGCGATGTTTTTGGCAGCGGGTTTCCTTTTGGCGATTTTCTGTGGCTTTTTGGTTTCCGGCTATCTCCATGACAAGCAGCAAGCCGCCGAAAACAGTAAGGTGCAGGCGACACAGATGGAACTCAAACAAAAAGATCTGGCAAAACAGGAAAGTGATTTGAAGGCACAGCGTGAACGGCTCGAGAAGGAAAAGAAGGCGCTGGAGGCTAAGCAGCAGGAACTGCAGCAAAAGTCGGAGCGAATGAATGGCCGCAACGAGCAGATCGCAGATGAGGGAAACTCGCAATCGGTAGTCGGAAAGCTCATGGATAAGGTAACGGGCAAGGATAAGGAACGTCAGCAGGCTGCTCAGCAGAATAAAGCGCAGGGTACGCAGGCTTCCGCGGATGCTGCATCTGTACAGCAGTCTATTGCAGATGCGCAGTCGATGATCAACGACGTGGATTCCAAGCTGGATGATGTGGGAACAATGAAGCAGCAGGCTGCAAAGGTCAAGGATGCTGCCGTGAATGCTTATGCAGAGCATGAAGGGACGATACAGACCGTGCTTTATTACGCAGGGGAAGGTGTACGTGTACTGAAGGGCTTTTTGTCGTCCAATTAAAGGAGAGGAAGTTTGAAGTTTATTGAGAAAGCTATTTGCTTGTTTTTTGATTTTGATCTTTGTATTTACAACAGGCTGTGGCAGCTCTTCTGCGCCTAAGGCACAAAAAAAGGGAATGCAGGAGCTGACCATCGGCCTGATGCCGGATACAGATTCTTTGCCGTTCATTATTGCACAGGAAAAAGGATATTTTGCTGAAGAAGGCATTACCGTGCATTTGCAGCAATTCAAGAGTGCGATGGACCGTGATTCTGCCATGCAGAGCGGGAATCTGGATGGAGCGGTTTCTGATATGCTGGCTGCAGCGTTTGCCAAAGACGGCGGCTTTGATGTCAAGATCACCTCAGCTACGGATGGAAGCTATAAGTTGGTCGCAGCCCCGGAAGAAAAGGCGGCAAGTGCAGCTGAGCTGCAGGGGAAAGATGTCGCTGTTTCCAGGAATACGATCATTGAGTTTGTAACGGATCAGATCCTTGCGGAACAAAAGCTGCCAGGAGACAGCATCAACAAGGTCGTTATTCCACAAATTCCTACGCGTCTGGAAATGCTGCAGAATGGTAAGCTCGCGGCAGCAACCTTGCCGGAACCAATGGCAAGCATCGCGATACACAACGGCTGCCGCTTTGTTACCGGCTCGGATCAGCTGGGAATCAATCCGGGGGTCATGCTGTTCACCGCCAAGGCTGCTGATAACAAAAAGGCGGAAATACAGGCGATGTATCGTGCCTATAATAAGGCAGCAGCTTATTTGAATTCCGCTGATCGCAGCGAATATATCGATCTTGCCGTTTCCAAGGGAGGCTTCCCGCCTGAGGCAAAGGAGGCACTCCGGCTGCCGCAATATCATGAGGCTGCACTGCCTAAGCTGCAGGATCTGACGGAATGTATGCAGTGGATGGTTCAGAAGGAACTGATCCATACGAAGTATACGGACAAGGATCTTATTGTGGATTTGTTTAAACGATGATTGAATTCAGGAATCTTACGGTTCGGTATATGTCCGGGCAGGAAAACTATACGGCGCTGAAGGATATCAGCCTGAGCATACCGGATGGAGAAATTTGTGTGATCATAGGACCCTCCGGCTGTGGTAAATCCACACTGCTGCAGGTTACGGCGGGAATCCTCAAACAGTATGAAGGACAGGTTTCTCTGGATGGACAGCCTATATGTCCGACAAAACAAAAAATCGGCTTTATGCCGCAGAATTATGGCCTTTTGCCGTGGGAAACCGTAGCGGAAAATATTGGACTTGGACTGCGCATCAAGGGAAGGGATTCGACGATGCAGCAGGAAGAGCTGAAGACACTTCTTCTGCAGCTGGGGCTGGATGGTTTTGAAAAAAGGTATCCGCATGAGCTTTCCGGTGGGCAGCAGCAGCGTGTGGGACTTGCGAGGGCTTTTGCGCTCAAACCGGATCTTCTTTTGATGGATGAACCTTTTTCGGCATTGGATGCTATTACGCGGGAAGAAATGCAGGATGTGTTTTTATCTTTGTGGCAAAAAGAACGCGTAGCAACAATCCTGGTTACACATTATGTAGAAGAGGCTCTGTATCTTGGGCAGAAGATCGTGATTCTTTCGGCACATCCCGGACAGGTGAGCCAGGTTTTGGATAATCCCTTGTTTGGTGAGGCAGATATTCGGCAAAAACCGGAATTTTTCCAAATGGGCCTTGAGCTCAGAAAGCGAATCAAGAAGGACTGGGGCAGAGAATAAATCATGAAAAAAAGCGTAACCATCTGGTATACAGGAGCTGTTTTATTTTTATTCGTGCTTTGGTGGGGGATCTCTGCATGGATTCAGCTGCCAATCGTTCCTTCACCTTTGCGTGTGCTGACAAATTTGCAGGCGATTTTCATGAAGTCCATTGCCCTGCATAGTTTGTACAGCCTCTGGCGTATAGCTGCCGGTCTTGTATTGGCTGTTGGAGCTGGATTTCCAATGGGTGTCATGATGGGGTATTTTCCCCGGGCTGAACGGTTGCTGTCTCCAGTGGTATATCTGACCTATCCCGTTCCTAAAATTGCTTTACTGCCGATCCTTATGCTCCTTTTCGGCGTAGGAGAGATGTCAAAGCTGCTGCTGATTTTCCTGATTGTTGTTTTTCAGGTCATTATTGCAGTACGGGATGGAATCCGTTCAATTCCGGCAGAAACGTTTTATCCGCTTTATTCGCTGGGAGCATCCTTCTGGGATATCTTCCGGGAGGTGCTTTGGCCTGCTGCCTTGCCAAAGTTCATCACGGCTGTGCGTGTAGCTATGGCTACAGCGATTTCGGTGTTGTTTTTCACGGAAACCTTTGGGACGCAGTATGGCATGGGGTATTTTATCATGGATGCCTGGCTGCGTGTGAACTATCTGGAAATGTATTCCGGGATTGTAGTGCTGAGCATGATCGGTCTGCTGCTTTTTGGCATCGTTGACGTTCTGGAATATTCTTTGTGCCGCTGGCAGTATAAGCATGAATAGGGTAGAAAATCATGCTTATGCGAATGATTTCTCGTTGCGTAATCCTGAACAGCGGCGTTATAATAAAAAGAACTTGTAGTTTATGAATGAGGAGGCAACTGATGCAGATACGGAATATAATGGAAGAGGTTGTACAGCAGAATCTGTCACGTGTATTGCGGATGTATCCGGACTGCTGCACATGTGAGAAGTGTCAGCAGGATATACTTTTACTGGCCTTGAATAATTTGCCGCCCAAATATATTTCCACCCAGCGGGGCGATGTTTATACCAGACTGAAGCTTACCGAGATTCAGGATGATGTAAAGCTGATCGAAGAGATTGCCAAAGCGGTAGAAATTGTTATGCGAAATCCCCGTCATGAGGAATAGAAAACGGCCATCCAAAGCAATTTGACTTTGGATGGCCGTTCTATTATTCATTGGATAAATCTTCTTTGGTGCTTAGTGAGGTCTCTGTGTTTTCGTTAGGGACAGGTTTGGAAAGCTGTCGTGTCACCAGGATCTTATCAATGCGGGCCCGGTCCATATCGACGATTTCAAACGTAAAATCTTTCCAGGTACAGCTTTCTGCAACTTTCGGGATATACCCGAAGTAGGAGGTAAGAAAACCGCCCATGGTCTGGAAATGTGCACGGTCTTCATCAGGAAGATCTTCATCGAGATCAAATTTTTCTTTGAAATCATCAATAGAGAAAAGGCCATCCATATACCAGGAATTTTCATCGCGCGGGGTGATCTGTACAGGTTCGGGATCACTGTTTGCCGCTGTTGTATCGCCGATGATTTCATTTATGATATCGTTCAGCGTAATGAAGCCAATAACACCGCCGTATTCATCCAGCACAACAGCTTCATGTATGCCTGTTTCCTGAAATTTTTCCAGTACGCGGAAAGACTCCATAGAACGGGGAACGAACATTGGTTTGCGGATATATTGGGTGAGCTCAAGGGGAACGCCCTCGATAGCGGCATTCAGGAGATCCTTTGCATAAAGGACACCACAAAATTCGTCCAGACTGTCCCTGCCTACCGGAAAAATCGTCTCCGGGTTATCATGGATAAGTTTCAGATTATGCTCTGCTGAGTCCTCAAGGTCAAGCCAGAACATCTGGGTCCTGGGCGTCATCAGTGCATAGGCTGTCTGGTCACTCATATGAAAGATATGATCGACCATGGTCTGTTCGGTTTTCTCGAAAGTACCTTCTTCGGTACCTTGTTCAATCAGATCCTTGACTTCATCCTCTGTTACAGTATCAGCAATATTCGGGTTGATGCCAAAGAGCAGAAGAATCAGGTTTGCAGAGCTGGAAAGGAAAGCAACCGACGGGCGTGTGATGAACTCCAGCCAGTTCAATAGTCCCTGGAACTTCATGAGATAAGTTTCCGGGGTCTGCAGGGCTATCTTCTTTGGCAGGAATTCACCCAAAAGAAGATTGATATAAGTAATCAATAAAACACTGCCAATCAAGGCAATGGTATCAGCATAAGGCAGAAAATCAAGGAATCTGGCTGCATAAGGTGCCAGCAGGGCACCGGTTGTCATACCGACCAGGATGCTCATGAGAGTTATGCCAATCTGTACGACGGACAGGATCTTTTCCGGTGCTTCCAGGATCTTCAAGGCTTCCAGTGCATCAGAAACACCATCGTCAGCCAGTTTTTCCAGACGGCTTTTATGGCTTTCGGTAATTGCGGTTTCTGTCAGTGAAAAGAAACCATTAGCAAAAATGAACAATAAAATCAGTACGAGTAATAAACCCGCTTCGGGATTATCCAAGAAAAGTCCACATCCT
>CAZTAP010000020.1:0-23380 GCA_964611665.1 uncultured Selenomonadaceae bacterium
ACACTATTTTTGAAAAAAGTTGGAATGAAGGAAATAACTTTGTTTTGTCATGTTAAGGAAACGCTGATGAATAAGCCGGGCTGCCGGATTAATCAGCGTTTCCTTAACGCATCAGCTTTTTCCATCCTTTTGAGCAAGGATGCCGCCGAGCTGTTCAAGCAGACGCTTGACGATAATCATGCCAATGCTTGTATCCTTCACCAGGATCCTGCAGCACACCTTATCTTCCTTTTGCCAGAAATTTGACCAGCACCCGGCCCATTTCCTGTACATCTACCGGCTTCGCAAGATGAGCATCCATACCAGCTTCCAGACAGCGCCCGATATTTTCCCGAAAAGCATCTGCCGTCATTGCAATGATTGGAACCGCTCTTGCATCCGACCGTTCCATCCTCCGTATGGTCTTTGCCGCCTCCAGGCCGTTCATCTCAGGCATCTGGATATCCATAAGGACTGCATCATAGTATCCCGGCCCGCTGTCCGCAAAGCATTGCACTCCAAGTTTACCGTTCACTGCGAGCTCGGTCCGAATCCCCCATTTTTCCAGGATTGCCTCAGCAATTTCTGCATTCAGCTCATTATCCTCACAAAGCAATATCCTTTTTCCTCGAAGTATAGACAACCCAGCTGAGCCCTCTCCCTCAGTCAGGGACGTCTGCCTTTGATGCTGTGCTGCCGGGAGGAGCACCTTCAGCAAAAACATCGCACCCTGCCCTTTTTCGCTCACGACCTCTATTTTGCCATGCATGAGCTTCACGATGCGCTCTACAATCGACAGTCCCAGTCCTGTTCCCTGCCGCAAATCAGGATTTTCCTGTTGAAAAGGCTCGAAGATATGCGGCAAAAATGATGCTGCAATGCCAATACCATCATCCTTGATGCAGAATTGAACATTATACCCCGTCTTTTCCTGCGGCAAGGGCGTCACACCAAAAAACACATTGCCTCCCTCCTGCGTATACTTCACCGCATTGGAAAGAAGATTCAGCAAAACCTGCTGCAACCGCAGCCGGTCTGCTACGACCCAGTCAAATGCCTCCGGCCGGATATCCGTGGTCAGCCGGATCTGCTTCTCTGCAGCCGCCTGCCGGGCCACATCCAAAACTGCATGCATCAGTTCATGCCCATCAAAAGGCTCGGAACGCAATACGATTTTTCCGCTGGCAATCTTGGAAAGATCCAGTACATCATTGATCAAGGAAAGCAAAAGCTGCCCTGACGTTTCTATTTTCTGCAGATAATCTGCCTTCTTCACCGGATCTGCCGTCTCCAGCGCCAGATGGGTAAAGCCCAGTATCCCATTTAGCGGCGTGCGCATATCATGGCTCATGCTCGACAAGAAGTCATCCTTCGCTTCATTCGCCTTATCCCGTTCGAGCAGTGCCCGCTGCAGGGCCTTCATCTGGCGCTGTTCCTCCTGATACTGGCTGGTGATATTGCTTTGCACCGTACCGATGGTTTCCCTCCTGTCATCCAGATAATAAAACTGGACAAGAACACGCTGCAAAGCACCGTCCGCCCCTGCGGCATTATACGCATATTGATAGCTTCCGCCCATCTCCAGCGCCGGCAGTACGCACTGCCGGTGCACCCCCGCTCTGACAGCTTCCCGTTCTGCCTCAGGCACAAATGGCAGGATCTTCTCCGCGATATGTTCATCCCAGCTGCCGATTCCGCTTACTGCCACAATGCTTCTTTGCTTCGCATCAATATCATAGAAAGAAGTCTGATTCGTCGGCACATCAATAAGACCAATACGATAGTAGCCGATCTGCGCGAGATTGCGCAGGATCTGCTGATGAAGGTGCTGATAGGTAGAGTCAAACGCTGCCGCAAAGCATTCGATATGTCCATTGAGCGGATTGCTGAGCAGATTCAGTTCCATGCGAACCCAGGAAATTGCGCGTGGTCCGCCCACACGGTAATATTCAAAAGCATATTTCGTTTTGCCCTGCTGATATTGTTCCAGCAGATATTGCCGGTTCAGGGTATGACGCAGATGGTTCCTGTTCTCCGCATAGCGCAGCGTAGACAGGAATCCTTCCACGACCTGATCATACGACATGCCCACAGGAAAATCGACCACGCCGTCTTTGCCGCGCAGATAGTTCATAACCCGGTTCCCGGTAAGATCATGATGACCTCTGGCAATGCAGGCAGCAGACTCGCTGGCCGAAAAGTCCGTCAACGATGTTTTATACTGCTGATACGCCGTCATTTCCTTGGTGATATTGCGGGAAATCCCATACGCCTCGACAGGATTGCCCTGCTCATCAAAAATATTCGTGTAGGATATGCGCAGATATAAGGGCTCCCGCTGCCCCTGCAAGGTCAGCGATATGCAGCATTCCGTCCAGGGCTTCCCCGCCTCCAGCTCTTCATAGCATCTGCAAAGCTCCGGCCAGCTCTCCGCCGAAACATATTCCTTCAAGACCGCTGGCACATTCCGCACGACCGCAGGAAGTCCAATCTCCCTGCAGCGGAGCTGCGTAAAGGGATTATCGCCCATGATAACCGTATGGGTGCGAAGATTGTATGTCCAGACAAACAGACGGGCTGCTTCAATAGCAGACTCATACATGCGCTGCAGGCGGTTCCCGTCTTTTTTGTCCGTCAGCTTAACCATCCTTTATCCCTCTTTCCATCACAAATTATCTATATTATTATTCTACCAACATTATTTTCTGACAGCAATATTTTTCTCAGCGCTCACTTCTCTTGCCGCAGAGGAATATTGGACTTGCATACCCGCTGGGATGCATGGGTGATTCCCATTTCCTCCAGGGCTCTTACAAAAGCTGCACAAACGACATCTGCATACTGTGTCGGCCCGATGACGATACGGTCCAGCATCTCCTCCAGCTGCAGCCCAGGCCCTGGTTCATCTGCACCGCGCACGGGAACCTTATAGACGATCTGCGGGATTCCATCTACGCTGACCAGATCATAAGAAAGACGTTCATCCATTTCCTGATAAACAATACGCCATTCTTTTTCTTCAATAAAACCGGGATGCTTGATGGAAAACAAGGAAAAAAGCACCGTCTCTACAAAGCAGCTCAGCATCATTGCAGGGTCTGCCTGCTGGATCTCGTCCGCATGCAGTTCCACCGCCTTGATCATGCGGTCAATTCCTCTCGCAAATCCTGCCTCGTCAAGATATTCGACCGGAGTGATGCGCAAAGGCAGCTCGCTTCTTGACTGCAAAAGAGGCGCCGCCCTTAGCACAAAGGCCACGCCCGTCCTCCTGCCATAGGCTCTCCACATCGAGAGGCGCCCACGGCAGTTCTCTTCTTCCGTATGCTCCGATACACAAGCCAGGTAGGTTTTCGTGATGAGTCTGTTCTCGTTATGATTGAGGTCGCCCAGCAAATCCTCAAGCATGGAGTTGCCCCAGTGCAGTCGATAGGCGAGCAGTTTGATGCGCTGCCTGCGTTCCTCACTGCCATAGATGGCCCGGTTCAGGAGCTGGATGCCATAGTCAATCTCGCGATAATCATTCATGCAGGCAGCCGCACGCATCCAAAGCTCCCGCCCACGCAGGATATTAAGTCCCGTCGTCGCACTTGTATAATAAGCCAGGCTCATATGCTCCGCGTTCAGCGCCTGCATGCGTTCCTGATAAATCGGCCGGAAAATCTCGGCCAGGCGTTCCTCTTCCATCATCACTGCACCACCTTCAATCCTCATCGCTCTGCCAAAAATCCCAGGTAAGCACATCTACACAGGAAATATGCCCTTTCGGCATAAACGAACCTGTATCTGTCATAATAATGTGATTTGAACGAAACAGCGGCTCTGTACAGTCAGGCTCAATCATCGACACAGGCGTATGCCCGGCAACAATGATCGCCTCACCATCATAATGATCATAAAAAGCACTGCGTATCCAGAGCAGATCTTCCGGGCTCTGCTCGGAAAGCGGCACGCCGGGATAAACGCCCGCATGACAGAAAAAGTACTCCTGCCCCCAGACATTCAGCCGATAACTGCAGGGACGTGCTTCCAAAAAAACAAGCCAGCGGTCAATGATTGCCTTGTCCCAAATCGCACGTTCCTTCAGCTCACGATAAGTTAAATCGCCGCCATTGGCCCGCCACATCGTGTCATCCTGCTGAAAATAATCCAGCAGCATCTGTTCATGGTTGCCGCGAAGTGCAATGACATTCTTTTGCCGGACCTGCTTCATGATCCATTCCATTACATGGAGATTTTCATCCCCACGATCAATATAGTCTCCGAGGAAAATCAACAAGTCCTGCTCCGGATCAAAACCAATCTTCGGAAAGAGCGTCATAAGACGCTGAAAATTCCCATGGATATCCCCCACTGCAAGAATACGCCGATATTCCTTTCCCTGCCTGATGCCTGAACTCTCCAATTCCAATTCCCGCTTTCCAGTACCAGTGATCCTATGCCTCCATCATCGCATAAACGATGTCCAGAATATCCGGATCGAACTTCGTCCCCCGTCCTTTTTCCAGCGATTGATGGATCTCCATCGGAATCATCGCATGGATTTCCTTCATCGTATCATACGCACAAGCCACCGCAATAATGCGTGCTATCTCCGGTATCGCCTTGCCCTTGAGTCCATCCGGATAGCCCGTACCATCATAATTCTCCCTATAATAGCGCGCACCCTTCCAAAGATCCGGAAGCTCCGTAACATCCTTCAAAATATCGCCGCCAATGATTGTCGCCTGCTGTACGACCTCCCATTCTGCCGCAGTCATATGTTCCTTTTTATTGACAAGATTATCCGGGATGCCGATTTTCCCAATATTATGCAGCATACCCGCGTAGAAAATCATCTCCTGCTGTTCCTTGGGCAGCCCCAGCCGACGGGCAATTTCCCAGGCATAGTTTGCCACGCGTACAGAATGTCCGTTCAGCCGGCGGTCTCTGGCCTCAATCGTATTGACCAAAACCTGGATGAGCTGCAGAGAGAGACGGTGTACACGCTCGGTTTGTTTTTCTACCTCACGCTGCAGATTCCTGCTGAGCAGGCTCAGGCTCATTGCACGCTGCACACGCTGCAGCATGATGGCCGGAATGAACGGCTTGGTAATGAAATCAACCACACCTGCCTTGAAGCCATCCGCCTCTACTTCATGATCATCATCTGCCGTCAAAAAAATGACCGGAATCTCTGCTGTAGCCGGATAGTCTTTCATGCGCCGCAGCACTTCAAAACCATCAATCCCCTCCATATGGATATCCAGTAAAACCAGATCCGGAATCTTTTTCGTGAAAAAATCCAATGCTTCCTCCCCGGACTTCACCGTATCCACAATAAAATGCCCTGCAAGAATCTTGCCGGCAATCTTCCGGTTCGCCAGAATATCATCCACCATTAAAATACTAGTCATCTCACTCATCGTTCATTCTCCCTTCAGTTTCTTCTGCAATTCCTGCATAAGCACCTTGCAGGCCTGTGCCACCGTCTCATAATGGGCCATGACCTGTGCATGATGCGCTTCGATAAATTCCTGGTCTTCTTTTTTGCCGGCTGCTTCCAGCTGCTTTGCCTCCTCGGACAACGCACGCGCCCCGATGCTCAGTGACGTAGACTTCAGCGCATGGACGCCTGTCGTATAGTTTTTCCAGTTCTTCTCGGCCAAAGCCTGTTCGATCTTGCCAAGCTCTTCCTCTTTTCCCTCCCAGAAAAGCTCCAGCATCTCCGCATAAATTTCCTCGTCATCTGCACTGAACTCCATGCCGAGCTTCTGATCGATTTCAACCGCTTCGTCAGAAGATTCCGGCTGGTTCTCCGCTGCCGGTTCTGCCTTTGCCGCAGAATCTGGTATCGTTTTTTCCTTGTTGTCTGCCATTTGGGCAGGTTTCTGCAGTTTCCCCTCGGGCAGATATTTATAGAGCATATCCTCAAGGCTCGTCCCCTCAATCGGTTTGCTCAAATAATCATTGAACCCTGCTGCGATATATTTCTCGCGCGAGCCCACGATCGCATTCGCGGTAAGCGCAATCACAGGCAGACCATTGCAAAGCTGCTCCTTCTTCGCCTGCTGCAGCGTCTCGATACCATCCATCTCCGGCATCATGTGATCGAGCAGCACCAGATCAAAACCGCCCTTGCGCAATTCTTCCAGACAGCCCTTGCCGCTATCGCACAGCACCACCTGGACCTTGGTATTCTTCAGCAGGCTCTTCACCACAAAGCGATTCATACGGTTATCATCAACAACCAGTACCCTGGCCTCTGGTGCTACGAACTTCTCATGATATTTCTCACGCTTGGCCATAAGCTGTC
This sequence comes from uncultured Selenomonadaceae bacterium, assembly GCA_964611665.1. GTDB lineage: Bacteria > Bacillota > Negativicutes > Selenomonadales > Selenomonadaceae > CAZTAP01. The sequence continues at coordinate 6,272 of CAZTAP010000020.1, forward strand.
GATGCTGCTCGGCAAAATCTCCCAGAGGCGTATCATCGATAATTCCCTGCGGCAAAAAGACCGTAAAGGTTGAACCCTTGCCATATGTGCTGTCTACCATAATCTGTCCGCCCATGATCTTGATGAGCCGGTACGTAAGTGCAAGTCCCAGCCCCGTCCCTTCAACATTGCGGTTCTTGCGCACATCCAGCCGCACGAAATCCTTGAACAGCTTCTCCATATCTTCCTTGTGGATGCCCATGCCGGTATCACAGACCTCCACCCGAAGGATTACACAGGGCTTGTCCTTCAGCAGTTTGCCGGCCTGCTCCCCCATCTGGAAATCTCCCGGACTCACACGGGAAAGCGATAGCTTTACGGTGCCCTGCTGGGTATACTTCACCGCATTATTCAGGATATTGACAATCACTTGCTGCACACGCGTCGCATCACCATAAAGCATGCCCGGCAATGTACGATCGATATCCAGTGCAAAAGCAAGGCCCTTGCTCTCTGCCTTGAGCTGGACCATATTCACAATATCGCTGAGCACCGCGCTTACCTCATACTCGACCGGCACAATATCCATCTTGCCAGCCTCGACCTTGGAAAAATCAAGGATATCATTGATAAGCGAAAGCAATGTCTTGCTTGCACTCTCGATATTCTGTGCATATTCGCGGATACTTGCATCCTGACACTCCCGAAGCACCATTTCATTCATACCCATGACTGCATTGATCGGCGTGCGAATCTCATGACTCATATTCGCGAGGAAATCACTCTTGGCCTTATTCGCCTGTTCCGCCTGCCGCTTTGCCTCACGCAGTTCCTCGCTCTCCCACGACTTCTTTTCCAGTCCGAACAGGTACAGGGTAACGATGCTGAAAAGCAATATCAATAGTCCAAAGACCCAGATGACCAGCCGCACTACATTAACAAGGCCACCGGCTGCAGCCGACAGCGGCACATAGCCAACCAGCTGCCCATTGATGCTTTTGACTTCAGTCATAAAAACGAAGCCAGAAGCCGAGTTTTTCAGTCTTCCACGGTCATACAAAGAAGCAGAGCTGGTAGAATAGAGCTCTGTCTTAAGCCTGTCCAAAAATCCTCCTGCTTCCGCCTTACGGATATAGTCCATATCTTCATCAGACCAGTCCTTGTCGGTAACATGAAGATAGCCTGCATGCGTAAACAGCAAAGCTTTGCCCTCTCCCTCGAAGCAATTGATTGAGAATTTCTGACGAAGAGCCTCTTCATCATAAAGACGGTACAGGACATATTTTATATTTGGTCCATGATAGACCGGCACGGTAAAAAGCAAGCCCATCCCCTTGCTGTAGCTTACCATTGGATGTCCCTGAAAGGTCGACACAATCCCTGGCCAGTCCATGACAGACAAGGTCCTGCCCTTCAATGCGGCACGCTGATGTGACAGGACCCCCATCATGACGCCGTCACGATAATCGACATCAAGATTTGCCCAATCCCCATTTTCACCGTTCAATCGGGAAAGGTCCTCCATTGCAGAAAGCTCACGTTCAAAACGCGTATTCAATGAATCTGCGAGCACATCCGCCTGCATAGCAACCTGCTGCTCCACATAGGCAATAAACATCTCACGCACCTTGGCCTGCAGCAAAAAACCGACCACGATCAGCAGCACCAGAAAAACCAGCATGCCCCCGAGCGTCACCATGCGTCTCCGTTCAATTCCTCTCGTCATAAAATCTCACACCCTCAACGTACCAATTCATATGAACCAACGCCTCATCACTGATCGTCTCATCCTTTTCGCAGCGAAGCACCCCCTGTCTGTCCCGGATCTCTCCGGAAAAAACCGTCTGCCCCTCGTAAATCGCACGCTTCGTTTTCTCTACCATATCACGCTGCGAATCGGTCACTGCCGCGGAAAAATCGCTCAAATCAACCGCCCCCTCGGGAATCCCCATCCAGTACATGGGCTGCAGCCTTCCCTGCTGATAATCCTGCATGATTTTTTCATAAACGATGCTCCAGTCACAAGCCATCGTCGCAATATTATGTCCGGAAGCATCCTCCATCGGCTCCTGATAATTGATATAATCGATGCCGCGCTGATCCGCTGTCTTTTGCACATTGGCACGATCCTGATGGCTGTTCATTACATCCACGCCCGCGTCGATCAAGGCATTTGCGCCATAGATCTCACGGCTCGCATCATCCCAGCTGCCAACCCAGTAAACAATGACCTGGGCAGCTGGATTCGTCTTGTGCACCCCCAGTGTAAATGCATTGACCCCGCGAGTCGTTTCCGGCACCGGCATAGAAGCCACATAGCCGATACGCCCGGTTTGTGTACGCATGCCCGCGAGTACACCAGCCAGATACTCTCCCTGGTACAAGCGGATAAAATATGGGATACACTGTCCATTCGGCTTGATTTCCAGGGCCGGCAGCGCAAAAATAAGATTCGAACCGTTCCGGACAGACTGCCGCATATCCGCCTCATAATCCGCACTGGACAGGAACAAAAGCTTTTTTTCTTTCTCCATGTCCTTGATGCTCTTCTGTAAAGCCTCACTGCCAGCCTGCATATCATCACAGACCTCCAGCTGCAAACCAAGCTTATTCGTCGCATCCCGGATGCCGATATAATTCTGATGATTCCAGCCCTTATCCGTCATTTTCCCCTGCAAAATCATTCCGATCACAGGCTTCTGCGGCTTTGTCTGAAGCCCATACAGCTGAAGGACCAGCATCAGGACCACCACAATCAGGACTGCAATACCGCCAGCAATCACCAAATCCTGCCTTTTTCCGCTCATGGCAGAACCACCCCCTCAACATACCAATCCAGTTCCTGGAAGAGCATCCGGTCGGACAAGTTCTCTCCCTCTGCCGCCCGCAGGATTCCCTGATTGTCATAAATTGGACCATAAAAGACATCAAATGTGCCATTCGCGATTCGTTCCCGTTCCATGCGCAGTATATGTGCCGTACCATCATCCTTTTGCAGATGAAGCGGAACCAGCCCGACGATGCCGGTCTCTGCTCCCACAAGATAATCCCGTCCTTCGAATTTATTGTTCAGAGCCTCACGAATATATTTCGTATAGAAGATATCCCATTTCCAGATCGGTGCAGTAAGATAAATATCCGGATACAGCCCGGACTGATCCGTATTACAGCCGATAGCAAGGATATGATGCTGCATTGCAATCTCCAGCACACCATCCGTATCCAGATGCGTACCCAGCACATCGATTCCCGGTACTTTATCCAGAAGTTCCTCGGTGCAGCTGCGTGCCTTGTCCTCATCTGTCCAGGACCCCGTATACTTCACATAGACCCTGGCCTGCGGATTGGCTTTCCTCACCCCGAGCGTGAATGCATCGATGCCGCGGACGACTTCAGGAATCGCCTCCGTTGTCACATAGCCGATCTGTCCGCTTTGCGACTGACATCCCGCAGCAATACCGGCGAGATAGCGCATCTGATACATACGCCCCATGTAATTCGCAAGATTCGGACGATTTTTCGTGCCAGTTGCCTGGAAAAAATAAATCTTAGGATAAGCCTGCGCTGCCTGCAGCACAGAATTCTCATAATCGATCGAAGTGCTGATGATGATCTTGCAGCCTCTGCGCACCATCTGATCTATGACTTCCGCACAATCAGGGGCCTCGACATTTTCCTCACAATCAATATCAAGATTCAGCTCCCGCGCGGCCTCCTGTATGCCCTGCCAATGCGCCTCGTTCCAGCTGCTTTCCGCACGGCTGCCGATCATAAGCATACCGACCTTCGTCGGCTTATCCTGCCCTGCACTTTTCGGCTTCTGTCCACTGATAATGATGATACCAACCACGGCCAAAAGCAGCACAATGCCAGCGATAATCGCAATCCGTTTCATCTGTACTTCTCCTCCCTGCCCGTACTGTGGTCCTAAACAAATATTATCTTAACACATTTCAACAATGGATAACTATTCTCCTGCCTGTGAAAAAATAAATTTACAGAAAAAAACAACAAAAAGAGCAGCCTGAAAAATCTCAGACTGCCCGCCATCAACACGCGCTTGATTTTTTCTTGTGTCTGCGCCAAAGCAGAACCCCGCCAGCAATTACCAGCACAACCAGCAGACAAACGAAGAGGGCCGCTGCCGCAAAAAGCAGCAGTCCAACCACCGTACCGAACAAAAGCACACAATCCATAAGCAAAATACTGATCATTCAGCCACCTGCTTTTGCCCGGAAGTATCCGGCAGCACATCCGCTATCTCGCGCAGCTCACGATTCTCATCCAGCGCGAACCCATCGGACTGGCCATCCCGCAACGACATCTCCCCGAAAGAAAGCGGCTCTGCCTTTGAACTGCCGCCATTTTCCCGGTTCGCCTCGAGCGCAGACGTCACCTTCACCTTTACCGCCTCAGGAGCTGATACGCGTACGACAACGCTCTCCCCTTCCGGGACCGTAAAGGATGCCGTATTGCCTCTGCTCGTCTGCAGCTCATAGCCCGGAGCCGCATGGACCTGCTCCGTCCTGCCATCTTTCAGGCGCAGGATCGTCTCTCCGCCCGGTACCTGCACCTCAAGATCAAACGGGAAGGCCGGTGCCTTGCCCAGGATATTCCCGACCTTATGCTTCCGCTCTGCCTGTGCCGCGGCCTCCCCCTCAAGCTGCAGCTTCACGACGGTCGGTGTGCCGCGCATATAGATATGCTTCGGCTCATCCGACAAAATCCAGGCATTATACGTTGCCGGTGAATGCATATCCTCAAACCCTGCCATTTCCTTCGGGAACCAGCGGGCCATGAGCTTTATCATCCCGCCATAATAAGCATCCGCACGCTCATCCTCGCCCTGCGGCAAAGCACGCAGGGAATTGACGAATTTCTCATGATTCAGCACAAGATCCGTGCGATAGAAAGCCCGTACCGAACCGACCATCCACTGCATCCCCTTGATATCCCGTGCCAGCCACTCGCTGCCCGGCACCGGCGTATACGTGTCACCCGAAGTCAGCTGGCCAAAGGACTTCTGCATATTCTTCAGCAGCCTTGCATAGCGGCCGCTGTCCCCGCGCAGATTATTCGCCGTCGGCAGATAAAACGTCGTGCCATAGGTGCCATAGCCCCAGGATCCCTTGCGGAAAGGAACCTCCGGCACAACATCCTCCGGATTCACGATATTGAAGATATTCCGATACTTCGAAGCCCGCCGCTCTGCTGTATCCGTGCAGACATTCGGTGTCGCAAACGTATAGACATAAACATGCCCCGGTGTAAGCTCGGCAGCCTGCTCATCCCGCACATAATGACCGCTGTCGAGAAACGCACCCAAAAGATTTGCCACCGCAGCCCCGCGGCTGTGCCCCGTAACAAAAATACGGGTCTCAGGCTGACGCAGCTGATGGGACTCCATATACTGCTTCAAATCCTGCCCGATCATCCAGGCCGATGAAGCAAATCCTGCATGATACTTTTCCCTATCCTCTGAAGTATTCGCGATATTCGCGTTGCTCATCCATTCCTGCTGTCCGGAGGTGCCGCGGATGACCACAAAGACCATCGGAATGCTCTTACCGTCAATCATCAGCCGTTTGGTGCAGAAAGAATAGCCGCTTTTATCCGGATACGCCGGTTCAAGATCCGCATAATGATGATCCTCCAGCGTATCCATCGAACAGCCAAGCTCCTGAAAAAGGCTCGTAAGCTCATGGTACTGCGGCTGCAGATATACCGTAGACATCAGCGCACCGGCAATACGCGCCACTTCATGATGATATCGATAAGCATCCTGCGTATCGGAAAACCATGCATCATCCCAGGAATACGGCAGCAGGGCATTCTGCTTCACCCCGGGTGTCGCGACACCAAGCTTCAGCGTCTGCGGCGCCGCCTGTACCGCGGAAAAAGGCTGCCACGAAAGCCCCAGCAGCACTGCTCCGATGATTGTTTTCTTCCAGCTTCCAAAATCCATCGCTGCGCCTCCCATAATTAATTCGTTGATTCAGTCTATTATAACGCCATTGTTCAGGATTTGGCAAGACGAAATCATTCCGCAAAAAACAGCACACCAGTACAGCGTGCACGAAATAACCGGACAACTAATTTGCCTGGGTATTTCGTGAACGCTATGCCAGCATACTGACCTGTTCATATTTTGCTGATTTTCCTGTTTGCCAAGGATTCCACGGTTACCAGCTCTTCTTGAGGGTCACCGATGCCTGGATATTCCGCTGTGAATGTCCCTGTTCAAGCTCGACATCCCCGGCCAGACGCCAGCCGTCTTCCTGATTTTGCTCCGCATGCAGGCCAAGGACCAGCAGGTTTTTGTCCAGACCGCTGCCGCGTACCGTATGACCATTGTCTGCACCATCGACCCAATGCACCGGATAGGTCGGATCACTGCCCGCAAGCACCCGTTTATAGCCCAGATGCACCTCCAGCTCATCATTCTGCATCTTTTTCTCAACGCCCATGCCGATGGTCACTGCACCATAGGTGCTGCCTGCACTGCCCGCTTCCTGGTTCCAGACGCCTGCACCGCTTTCTGTATAGCCGTCCTGCCGATAGCGCACGATCTGCACCTCACCATAGGGCTTCCTGTGCCAGCTCTGTGCTTTGCCGTAGTCGATATCCTGCGCATAGCGCCCGCCAAGCTCGATTGTATGGCTCTTATAGCTGCTGTCCGCCATATAGCTGCCGCCGGCCTGGATATAGCGCGTGCTGTCATTCTGCTGCTGCCCAAGGTCGAAATACAGGAAAGTCTGCTCCGCTCCTTTTTCGCGGATTCCATAGATGCCCAGCCGGTAGTCCTTGTTCTTCAGGCTGCTGCTCACACTGGTAAACGAATTATCCCCATAGGTAAAGAATTCCCCCAGCCGCCAGTCTGCACCGATGGAGCGGTCAAAACCGAACGAAGCCGCAAAACCATGGCCTTTCGTCGCATTGCTGCCAAGGCTTTCCCAGCTCTTGCTGAATTTGATCCAGCCGCTCCCCGTCGTACCGAGATCGACAGGAATCAGCGCGGAACGCGTCGTAACATCATCCTCTGACCGGGCCGGACTCAGTCCGCCCTGCACCAAAGGCGCCGTCGACAGATACATCGAACGCGCACCGATGGCATTCATCACACTGAGGCTGCTCATCGTCACTGCTCCGGCATCAGCACTGCCGGACTGCGCCGCACTCGCAAGAGCCGCCCGCCCCGTCTCCGCTGAAGCACCGAGCAGCGCCCCAAGCTGTGCCTGCTTCACCGTATCCGACTGCGTATTTTTCACCAGATCCGCCAGGCTGTCATAGACCCATTGCTGATTGCCGCTGAGACTGCCCATATGATTTGCCAGCGCCAGGGTCACAGCTCCGCTCGTACCGGAGACCGCCACGTTCCCGACACTGAGCAGGCCGGAGAAAGCACTGCCCTCGGTATTCGTAAGGCTGCCCGTTATACCGCCCGCTGCCGACAGGAAGGTATAGCTGCGGTCCGGCAGATAGCTGCCGCCGCTCACCGCCTGCAGCGTAGAACCGTTGATGTTCGCTGCTCCGTATGCAATGATTCCCCGTGCACTCTGACCGGCATCCGACGTCACAAGGGCAATTGTCCCATCACTCGTAAAGTTCCCGCTGACCTTCAAATCCCCATCAGCTGCCGGGCGCACGATGCCATGGTTATAAAGACTGCCCCCGATGGTACCGCTGCCCGAGATCGTACCCGTGGTGCCTGCCGCGCTGTCCGTGATGCTCCAGGCATCACCCGCCACGGAACCATTGATGGCAAGCGTACCGCCCGCTGCGATGCTGCTGCCTGCATAAGTATTCGTACCCGTAAGCGCAAGCGTGCCGGCACCGGCCTTGTAGAGCCCTACATGCAGCCCGACCAAACCGCTGTCTGCAGCCTGCCGGTTATAGACATCCATGAGCGTTTTGGTCGTCACCGCCGCACCAGCACGATAGGCTGCATCCACACCGCTGTAACTCAGCCAGTTCGTATGATAATAGGCATAGCGTGCACGAAGGTCCTCTTCTGTACTGTCTGCTGCGATATAGCCTGCCTTGATTTCCTTGATATTGTTGCTCCAGACGGAATCATAGCCCTTTGTATCCACGGTATACAGCGCCTGCTGCTCATTCGTGCCGCCCACCGTATAGCTGCCGCTGATATCCGAGGACGAAAGCCTGCGCGCATTAAGCGCCCCCGGCCCGCGCACAGCAGCCCCGGCATCGACAACGCCCTGCCCAACCAGCTCCTGCAGCGCGGTATCATAATACACATGGACCTCTCCATATGGATACAATCTTTCTAAATCCCATGCCGAATTCCCTTGATTCGAAGACAAGCAGCGGTTCACGATTTCGTCTTCGCTCAGTCCATTCAGCGCCGGGTCCACCACGAAAATATTCGCCTGATTGACTGGGCTTCCTCCGGTCGTTTGCTGCAGGGTAACCACCAGACCAGACTGCACCGTGATGTTATCATTCGCTGTCGACAGCAGCACATCGCCAAGCTGTTTGGCGCTCATATACGGGAAAGCCTGCTGTACCAGGGCAGCACTGCCTGTTACAAAAGGAGCGGCCATCGATGTGCCGCCAAGCGAAATATCCAGCGTCCCCTGCGAGGCATAGGCCGAGTTCGCCGACAGAATATTATTTCCCCGGGCTGCTACTGTTGTATCTTCAACATATTTCGCCAGGGATGACCCGTTGTCCATGAGGTTGTTGCTCGCAATGATCTCCCCGTTTACACGGCTGGTATAGTTATCGATATTGGTAACATTGATCGTATTGTTCCCTGCACCGGCGGAAAAGAGACCGATTGCACTGCCTTCGGCACTGGTCGTGGTTCCGCAATTCGACGCAGCAAGCACCATGAGCTTATCCTGAGCAATCGCACGCAGCCGCTGGCTGTAAAGAAAATAATTCAAAAACGCAGCTTTGTGTTCCTCATATTTTGCTGGTGTCATCCCGCCAGCAACGACACTGTCCAAATACTTCTCATCACCCCAGGAATTGTTGATGATTTTGACCTCCGGACGGCTCAGATAGACATCATAAAGTGTCATCGATTCAACATTTTCTCCCTCTGTATTAACGGTCTGGGCATTTACGGTCCCCATGATTTCTGCATCATAGGCCACGCCCTGCATCCCGATGCCATTACGTCCGGCAGCGGCAATGCCAGCCACATGCGTACCATGCTCGAGGTTGCTATCGGTCCAGTCGTATACGCCGGCAGGACCATCATTGACGCTGAGGACCGTTGCCATATAGGACTGCAATTTCTTGTTGAATTCAGGATTTGCGAAATTAATGGGCGAATCGCAGATCCCCAGGGTAATCCCTTTGCCGGTATAGCCCTGCGCATACGCCTCCGCCGCATTGATGAGCTCTAGTCCGCCGCTTTTATCATATTCCGCATCCTGAAAATCTGCCGCCGACTGCGCCTGTGCAAAAGAAGGCAAGCCCGTCGATAAAGCCACGGCAAGGGCCAAAGCCAGATAATTTTTCTTTTTCATCCATAAACCTCCAAAAAATTCCTTTAATTCCCATTTTCTTGTATCATGGGCCATCGTAATCATAACTATATTCTGAATCGTCCGGATAAACTCCTTCTGCCAAAAAAACCAGCTGACTGCTCAGCTGGTTCTTTGCATTGGTTCAGGCTGCTGTCTGCTTCAATTGGCGCGCGGGATTTACTGGAATATCGCTTCGCATCGCAGCACTGATTTTATCATTGGCTTTTTTCATTGCCTGCTGCAAGGATGCCTTGATTGGCGCCTTGAAGCCTACATCACCGATGATGGTCGCATTATCATTTGCGCCCGTGGTCTTGAACGGCATCATCGTATCCTTCTGCGCGGAATAAAAATGATATTCGAGCTTTACATTCACCGAAATCTTATATTGAAAAAGTGAGACATGACGAATCGCATTCAGACTCGAAAGTTCCATTGCTACCACATAATCAGCCCCCGTTGCCTGCGCAACCGCAGCCAGGGTCTCCTTTTCCGGCAAGACCATATCGCTCTTGTCATAGCCTGCCGCTCTCAGCGCAGCCTGCGTATCTGCAGCCGGCACCACAGTGACCCCGGGCAGGGAAGAAAAATACGTTGTATAGCCCTCATCAACAATCCCTGGTACATAGTCCTTATCCTGCTCCGACGTATCCAGATAAGGCACCACTGCAATTTTCACTGAATTCTGTTCCGTCACAGCCCGTGATGAGCTCGCTGCCATTGCCATGCTGCAATTCACCAGCAGCAGCGTCAACGCCAAAAAAATAATTTTCTTCATTCCACTCATTTCTGATTCCCCATTTCCCTGAATTTTTCTTTATACGCTGACAAACAAAAAATATTACAAAAATCGATTCGCAATAATCCATCGTGAAAACCACGCCAATCATTGTCTTTCCTAAAGCAAAATGCTATAATTAATCGTCAACCAGCATTTGTTATTTAGTTGACAATTGATTATAGGAGTGACTACCATGATTCTCTTGATAAACGGTTGGGCAGCAGACCCATCGATCTGGGAGACAGTACAGCCAAGTGAAGCCTGCCTATATTATGATGTCAATCAATCATCGAAACAATCCGATCTGCTTACAAACATCAAGCAAAACTGCCCGCCGCAGGAAAAACTGACCGTCATCGGCTGGTCCATGGGAGGCTTGCTCGCTTTGGAACTAGCTGCCTCATGTCCGGAAAAAATCCGCGACTTAATCCTTATCTCATCTACAGCATGCTTTGTTCAAAAAGAAAACTATACCGCCGGCCTGCCTCGCGCCATTGTCCATCAACTGAAACGCCGGATCAAACGCGACACCCTGAACGCACGCCGTGACTTTTTCCAGCAGATGTTCACTCCAGCGGAAAAAGAAGTTTGTACAAAATTTTTGCAGCAGGAACCAGCCCTGCAGGAGACCTCCTCCCTGCTCAGCGGACTGGATTACCTGGAAACCTGTGACCTGCGTCCATTACTGCCAAAACTGCAGCTGCCCGTGCAAATTTTGCACGGAAGTGATGACGCCATCTGCCCTGTCACAGCAGGACGTTACCTCGCGCAGCACCTGCCTCAGGCGAAACTTCTCGAGCTTCCCGGCTGCGGCCATGTCCCATTTCTGGCCCAAAAAGAATACTGTCAGGAGCATATCTTCAGGAGGATTTTCCATGATTAACAAACAAAACGTCAACCGTCACTTTTCTAAAGCGGCTGCAGAATATGACCTTTACGCCTGCGTACAAAAAAAAATGGCACAACGCCTCATACAAAAAATCCAGTTGGAACGGCCTCCGCAGCATATCCTGGAAATAGGCTGCGGCACCGGCTGCCTGACGCGTGAGCTTGCCGAGCGATTTCCTGATGCGGAAATCACAGCTACCGACCTCTCTGAAAACATGCTGCAAACTGCAGCACAAAATCTCGCCCAATACCCGCAAATCCACTATGCGACTGCCGATGGCGAACGCCTTGCTGGTCCGGCACGCTATGACCTCGTCATCTCCAATGCCGTATTCCAATGGTTCCTCGACTGTCCACAGGCACTCAGAGGAATCCAGCAAGTCCTGCGCCCAAAAGGTCACCTTTGCTACGCAACTTTTGGTCCGCACACTTTCTGCGAATTGAAACAGGCCTTCCAAACGGCCTATGCAGCAAATGAACAGACGGACAACTGGCATTCCGGCCCGGAATTCTATCCGGCAAAACGCTGGCTGCAGTGGCTGGAAAACGCCGGTTTCAGCGCCAGCCTGGAGGAAGAATACTATCAGGAATACTTCCCCACTGTGCGTAAATTTCTGCACAGCGTAAAAAAAACAGGTGCCAACAACGCAAGCTCTGCCGTCAGCACAAAGATCAGCCGCAAAATCATGCTTGATATGCTCGAGGCCTATCATGATTTATTTCAGGAAAACGGCCAGGTACAGGCAACCTATCATGCACTCTATGGGATTGCCGCAAAATAAGAAAAACGTTAACGTGCAGGATCGATTTCCTCATGCCAAAAAGGTCTGGCAAAATTATGCCAGACCTTTTTGGTGCCCGAATAACAACGCTGATCACGCATCAGCCCCATACGCTGCATTTGCCTTCTTTTCATCCAGCATCGACGTACAATGCGGACAACGCACTGCATCTTCCGCCACAGGCTGACGGCAATATGGACAAAGCCGCGGCTCAGCCGCCGGTTTAGGTGCAGGCATCAGCCGATTGATCTGTTTCACCACCATAAATACCGCAAAAGAAATAATCAGGAACTCAATCACCGTATTCAAAAATGCACCATAAGCAATGACCGGGACATTGGCTGCCTGAGCTTCCTGCAAAGTCTCTACATGCTTACTGCTCAGATTAATAAAGAAATTGGAAAAATCCACGCCCCCCAGCACCAGCCCCAACGGCGGCATAATAATATTATTGACAAGCGAACTGACAATCTTGCCAAAAGCTGCACCGATCACAACACCAACAGCAAGATCGATTACATTCCCTCGCATAGCAAAATTCTTAAATTCATTGATAAATTCCTTCATCTATGCTCCCCCTTTTCTCAGACACAACATAACCCAGATTGTTCAAGTTCTGCAGCTACACTTAGTTTAACGCAAATTCCGCATAAACTCAATCATTCTCCCGATTATCTCTGCCCGGGCTCTGTCCCATCCTCAGATGAATAAGTGTATCTTTGAGCACAATCGTATAAACATCTGATTTTTATAGAAGGATTTTATGTAAAAATGTAGAAATATTCTAACATAAGTTGCCACTAAGACTTTAGAAATAGAAAAAACACGGATGAGAGGTAAGGTAAAATGAAAAAGGATTATGCTGGTTCTGCGCGCGCCAAAAAGGCATTGGCCTTTGCTGTCGGCTGTTGGCTGATTTTCGGGGGAATGGCCCAGGCAAAGGATATTTACGGACAGGGAGATGCAAGCAACACCGGAGATATTTCCGGTGTGAACCTGACACTGGATCAGGATATTGCGGATGAGAACTATAGCAATACGTTCAACCTTGCTTATACACAAGATGGAACTGCGGCCAACAATACGCTGGTCATCAACGGTGGGACATATTCGGTGAGCGGCAGCGGCAGATATGCCAATTGGTTTTATGGCGGCAATACCGATAATGGTGCCTCGACAGGCAACAGCATTGTCATAAACGATGGTACCTTTGTCAATACCAGCCAGACAAATCAGGCAGCCGGCATCTACGCTGGTTTTGCCAGAGGCGGCTATGCTGCGACCGATAACAACGTCACCATCAATGGCGGCAATTTTGACGGCTATACGTATGCAGCAGCTGCTGTGGCAGCAAAGGGCAACGCCAACAATAACACCACCACCGTGAATGGCGGCAATTTCGAACGCGGTGTGTATCTTTTCGGCGGGCGGGCCAACACGACGGGAAACACGAATGGAAACACGGTAAACGTCACCAATGGAACGATTGGCGGCTATCGCGCCTTTGCCTGGGGCGGCAAGGCGGACACAGGCAATGCCATAGGAAATACGGTGAATATCTCTGGCGGCGTGATTGCTGACTCAGTAGCTGATCCGAATGACAACCTGTACGACAATCTGACGTATGCGGAATATGCACAAGGTGCTGCAGAAATCTACGGTGGTTATACCCTGAATGGTACTGCGGCGAATAATACCGTGAATATCAGCGGCGGCACGATCTCCTCCAACGGAGAATGCGTCATCTACGGCGGCTATTCCAAAGTTGGGGATGCTGCAGGCAATACCATAAATATTTCTGGTGGTACAGCCCAGAAACGGCTTACAGCATTTGGCGGTTTTGCCACCAGCGGCAATGCAAATGGAAATACCATCACAGTCTCCGGCGGTAACGGAAAAGGCACTGTCTACCTCAACGGCGGTGTCACGATGAGCAGTACGGGGAATGCCACCGGCAATACCGTGGCAATCTACGCAGCGGTTCCTTTGACGGTTGCTGCTGGCGGTACCTATTTAACAGGCAGCAAGAGCAGTGGGTTTACCTGGAGCAAAACCAACAGCGGTGATCTGAGGACCGGAAATAAACTTTTGCTGGCTGCATACGGCATCAGTGCACAAAACATCTATAACTTCGAGACCCTGGCTTTTCATCTGCCAGCCACTGCTTCGAGCAGCACGATGCTGACGTTGACGGATGGCAGTGACGGGGACCTTGCCAATACAAAGATTGCGATTACGGCGGATAGCAATGCGGTGTTGTCTGCTGGTCAGACGATCCAGCTGGTTTCCTCCAACAGTGCGTTGAACTATACCGGTGCGACGAGCGGCACCCTGCATCAGGGCGTGACCCTGCAGTATGATTATACGCTGAATAACAGCACCAACAGTTTGTCTGCCACATTAGGACAGGTGACGTTGAACAGTGAGTCAAAATCTCTGGTAGAAACAAGAGACGCGCAATCAGCATTCATCAACCGCGGAGCAGATTTGCTGGTCACGCAGGGCTTCGAGCAGGCAGATCATGCTGCCAACACAGAACGGAAAAGCTGGTCGCCATTCTTTGCAGGTCAGACAGGCAACAATCGCTACAATACAGGTTCCCACGTAGACAGCTTTGGCTGGAGCGGTATCCTCGGCATGGCAAAGGAGTATGGTTCACTGCTCACTGGCGTGGCGATCGAATACGGCAATGGCAACTATGACAGCTACATGGACAATATCCATGGCAAAGGAGATGCCCGCTATACCGGACTTGCACTCTTCGCACGTCAGAATGCAGCACGCGGTCTTTACTATGAGGGCAGCATCCGCGGCGGCCGGAGTAAAGCCGACTATTCTTCCAGTGATTTCTCTGGTTACGAAGGAACCTCTGTCCATTACAATACAGAGAGCAGCTATTGGGGCGCTCATCTGGGCATCGGCCGGGTGATTCCTGTTTCCAAGACCGATGACATTGATGTTTCGTTCCGCTATCTGTATTCCCATAACGGGGCAGATCATGTACAGCTTTCCACCGGTGAAGACTATGCCTTTGATGCCGTCAATAGCCATCGTCTCCGCACGGGCTTCCGCTGGACGAGAACGTTTGACGAAAAGAATGCCCTGTATGCCGGAATGGCTTACCAATATGAGTTCAACGGGGATGCCAGAGCCAGTTACAAAGGATTTGCGCTGGCCAGTCCGTCTTTGAAGGGCAGCAGCGGTATGCTGGAACTGGGCTACCGTGTACATCCATCAAAGGAAGTGCCGCTTACCCTTGACCTCAATGTTACCGGATGGACCGGGCAGCAAAGAGGTGTAACCTATCAGATTGGCTGTACCTATAACTTCTGACAAGATTATAAAATCACAATGTACTTTTACCTAAGCCGTCCTTCGGGACGGTTTTTTTCTGCTCATTTTCCTTCGGCTGTCTGCACCGGGAAAACACAAAAGAAAGATCTACCGATACAACAAGTCAAACAATTGCTGTATCGGCATTGCTATTTATCCCCGAACTTCGTGCCGTCATTCATCAAATCATACGCTGCATTCGCCTTCGTATCCTCATCTGCATCCGGCAGCAAACGATCCACGTCCCGCCGCAGCTTCCCCGTCGAATCCTGCGCTGTGACATCATCATACAACGACCGCTGCGCCTCCCGCTGGCGGGCTGCCTGCATGAACCTGCGGTCCTCCTCCCCCGTCCGCAGGATATGTTCCCGCAGCTGCTGCCTCTCCTCTGGCGAATCGCCCAGCTCAGACACGATGACGAAAACAAAAACAATCGCCGCCGCACAGAGAAATCCCTTTAATCCAAAGAAAAACCCCGCCAAAACAATCACCAATGCACCAATGGTCTCCATCACCACCACTCATCCCCTTCCATACAAGCACAATTACTCAGATGACCATGCCGTGATTTCCTGAATGACCCGATTCCGATCGATAATCAGCGCCAGCCCCAGCGAATCAGAGATATTAGCACTGTAGACATAGCCGATGGCCCCATCAGAAAAACGATGCTGCTTGACCGAGCCATATACCTGGAAGGCCTGATACAGCCGCATACCGACATGAACCCCTGCCGGTGTCGGCATCGAAGCATCCTTCGTTGTCACATCAATAACAATATTGCTGCCGTCCTTGCGTACAAACCCATGCACCACAAAACGACCGTCATGATAATCATAGATCACCCATTGTCCTCCATACGGACCATTCGCATATTCCGTTTTATGGTTCGTGCCATACACCTGCTCGACATAATCCATCGAGCACTCCCGCGGCTTGATTCCGCCAATGATACACTGCGCCGGATCAACGACTCCCAGAGAAACACTCTCTGCCGCAGCCACCGGCATACCTGCAAAAAGCATCATCAGGAAAAAGAAAAATAATCTTGCCCGCATCCATACCGCCACCTTTCCATAGAATTTATTCCTAAGCAAAACAAAGCCTGTTCCGATTGCCTTGCCAGATCCAATAAAAAAACTAAAATAAAAATCAACAACGAAGTTCTTCGCGTCAGGAAAAGCGACGATTGAAAGCGTGAATACATGACCCTTGCTATGGAAATGCTTCATAGCCAGATTGATCCTGCCCTCATTGCCAAGTGCACAAAATTATCCATCGACGCCATCAAAGAACTCAGCAAACTGCATGGCTTGCTTTAAAACCATTGGTTTCACAAAAGATGATGCATCTGATTTCAGGGCATCATCTTTTTTATGCCCTGAGCTATATATCTTTTTACAATCAATTCACCCTGATCGCCACAAATTCTGCCAACCCGGATTCTACTTTACGCCGCAAAGCATCCATGTTCCTCTTCATAAAAGCATATGCCGATACATTGAATCAAATCCTCTGCTCTGCCGAACCATCCAAAGCCTCAACCTGAAAGTCCTGTGCTGAAAAGGCATTCGTATCCCGCCCCGAACCGCAGCCAAAATCTAATATACGTGCTGAGACTGGCAGATATTGCAAGAATCGCTGTTGGCAAGCAGCAAAAGAAACCGCTTGCGTATTTTCATTAAAGGCCTGGGCATGTGTGTTGTAATAGGCTATCGTTTGATTGTGCATTTTTACCCCGTAGGGGCGCATCATATGCGCCCAACTATTAGCAACCAACGACCTATCTAATTAAGTTACCATCTTGTGGGCGCATGTGATGCGCCCCTACAAATATTTTACACCA
>CAZTAP010000021.1:0-23031 GCA_964611665.1 uncultured Selenomonadaceae bacterium
ATTATACATTGTTACAGACAAAAAAGCCACAAAGTTTTTCTGGAATGGACAAAAAACTTTGTGGCGATATCGTTTAAATATAATATTCGGTTTTATCCTCCGGCTTCATGGCGAATTCCGTAAACACATGATCGCGGATATGCAGGAAATCCGGGCTCGTGCGGTCGCGGTGACGCGGCAGATCTACGGGGATGATGGTCTTGATGCGGCCGGGATTCGGGGTCATGATCACGATGCGGTCCGCGAGCACGATGGATTCATCGATATCGTGCGTGACGAAGATGATGGTCTTCGTCTGTTCACGGCAGATGGCAGAGATCTCGTCCTGCAGCTTCATGCGCGTGAGCGCATCCAGTGCGGCGAAGGGCTCGTCCATGAAGATGATGTCCGGATCGACCGCGAGGGCGCGGGCAATGGCGACACGCTGCTGCATGCCGCCGGACAGCTCGGCCGGATAGCTCTTTTTGAAGGAGGAGAGACCGACGATGTCCAGATATTTGTCTGCAATCATGCGGCGCTCATCGGCAGGGAGCTTCTGGCTTTCCAGCCCGAGTTCGACATTTTTTTCGACTGTGCGCCAGGGCAGCAGGCCGTAGTTCTGGAAAATCGTCACATTCTTGAGATTCGGGGCATCCACTTCTTTGCCTGCAATGCGGATGCTGCCCTGGCTGATCCGGTCGAAGCCGGCCAGGGCGTTGAGCAGCGTGCTCTTGCCGCAGCCGGACGGACCGAGCAGGCAGATGAACTCACCGCGCTCGATGGTGAGGCTGACACGGTTCAGTGCCTGGAATGCTTTGTCTTTGCTCTTGTAGGTGCGTGAAACCTCCTGGATTTCAATGTAGCTCATACGGCAGTGCTCCTTTCCTGTATGCCCCAGCGCCGGTAGATCCAACGCTCGACGAGATGCACGAGGCTGTCAAGCAGCAGGCC
This sequence comes from uncultured Selenomonadaceae bacterium, assembly GCA_964611665.1. Taxonomy (GTDB): domain Bacteria; phylum Bacillota; class Negativicutes; order Selenomonadales; family Selenomonadaceae; genus CAZTAP01. The sequence continues at coordinate 931 of CAZTAP010000021.1, forward strand.
GAGCACGCCGATGGTCACAATGGCGGCCATGAGCAGATCGGCGCGCAGGTTGTTGCGTGCATCGATGATGAGGAAGCCGAGCCCGGACTGGGCTCCGACCATTTCACCTGCGACGAGGAAGACCCAGGCTGTGCCAAGCGCGAGATGCAGGCCTGTGGCGATGCTCGGGAAAACGGCCGGCAGTACGATCTTTGTGAGTACAGCCGGCTGGCGGATGCCGAAGTTCTGTGCAACTTTGAGATAGACGGGCTCGATATTGCTTACAGCAGCCACGGTGGCCAGCAGTACGGGGAAAAAGGCAGCAATGAAGATGATGACCAGGGCAGGCATCTCGCCAATGCCGAAAAATAGTACGATGAACGGCAGCCAGGCCATCGGTGAGATCGGGCGCAGTACCTGTGCGATGGGGTTCAGGAAGGCCCAGATATTCTTGTACCAGCCCAGCAGCAGGCCGAGGAAAATAGCGATGAGCACAGAGCTCAGATACCCTGCGGCAAAGCGCAGAAGGCTGCTTTTGATATCTGCGAGCAGTACGCCGTCGGTGAGCAGCTCACCAAAGCCGGCAGCGACGCGGGAGGGCGGCGGCAGCAGCGCTTCGTTCCAGCCGCCGAGGGAAACGAGGGATTGCCAGAGGATAAGAACGATGGCAATGGCACCAAATATATGAAAAGATTTCTTCATGGCATCAGATCCTTTGCAGAGTATAGTTTTTAACGGAAGGCCTCGTCAACGAAATCTTCGTAGGCAGGGGCCTCTTTGATGAGATCCGCCTGCTTCATGCGGCGGATCAGTTCAGCATAGGCCGGCTCGCGGATGGCGAGGTCCTGGTAGGAAATCCATTGCAGGGAAAGGGACAGCACAGCGTCCTTTGCTTTGAGATATTTCTGTGCGATACGGCTCTGCTCGTCCGGATGTCCGGTGAGATAGCCACCGGCCTGCTGATATTCTTTTACCATTTGTTTTGCCAACGGGCGGTTTTTATCGAGGAAGCTGCCGTTGAAGACGAGGGCGCAGCAGAGGCTGTCCGGCCAGAGCTCCTCAGAACGTGCGAAGACCTTGCCCGTGCCGAGTGTCACCGATTTTGCGCCAAAGGGCTCAGCGACGCAGTAGCCGGCAATCTGTCCCTGAGCGAGTGCGGCAGGCATTTCCGGCGGAGACAGCTCGACGACCTGAAGATCTGCTTCGCTCAGGCCGTATTCCGCGAGCAGCTGGTCGAGCAGGAGCTTGTGCGAGGATTGTTTATGCGGAATGGCGAAGGTCTTGCCGCGCAGGTCCTCAACGGACTGGATGTCAGGACTGGTAAGGATCACATTGCCGTCTTTATGCCCGAGTGCGGCAGCCCGGAGGTCGATGCCCTGCTCGCGTGCCTTGACAGCGAGCTCGATGAGGACGGAGGCGCCATCGACTTTGCCCGTATTGAGCGCATCCATGAGCTCCGGCCAGGAACCGTATTTGATGAGCTCGATGTTCACCGGCCCATCGGAGGTCTCGAGTTCTTTTTCGGTGAACAGCGGCAGGGCATGCGTGATGGGCAGATAGGCGATGCGTACGGTACGCACGGAGGATTTTTCTGCAGCGGCCTGCTGCGCTGCCGGCAAGGAGCTGTTCAGAAGCAGGCCGAGAGCGGCAAGCAGAAGCAGGGTCAGAAGATAAGGAAGCTTTTTCATAGTAGTTCTCCTTTCCTGATGGGATATCCAGACAATTTGTGGACAAAAAAGACCGTCCCCAACCTGTCCGCTTTATTTCCAGCCAAGGGCTTTTCTTTGTGCTTTGATATCCGCGATGATTTTCCCGGCGAGCTCTTTGGGGTCGACGATGACATTCATCGTGGCACCGAAGAGCTCCTGCGTATCGTGCTTGAGGAAGTTCATGACATTGTCTGAGCCGTGTGCCGGCGGCTCTACGCAGTGGTAGGAGCTGATGCCGAAGAGGCGGAAGGCCAGGGCCGCGTCAAGGCCTTTTTCGTTGGACCATTCCGGGCTCGCGAATGCATAAGGCATATCTTTGATCGCAAGGCCTGCGGCCTGGGACACCGCACCGAAAATCGTCGAGGCACGTGTGTTGTCGATGCATTCTCCCATGTGCCAGACCGGCGGCAGGTCGTCTGCGAGGAATTCCTGCAGGGAAGCGCCGGCTTTCTTCTGTGCCTCGATGCTGCAATAGCCGAGTTTGAGCAGCGGGAAGGAGGCGCAGCCGTTCGTGAAGACGAGGATGTTGTTTTTGAGCAGCTCGTCGGTTACGTCGATAACGGCCTTTTCGTAGACAACGCGCGGATTGTTGCAGCCGACGAGGTTCACGATGCCCTGGACCTGACCGCTTTTGAGTGCGTGGGCCAGAGCCGCAAAGCCGTGGAAGCGCTCCCTGACATATTCTGCGGTGAAGCCGACTTCGGCAGTGACCTCATAAGGGGGGATCGAGACGGGCACATCACGGCGGGCTGCGAAGCTTTCAATGGCCCGTGTGACGATTTTGCGTGCGATTTTTTCGGTATCTTCGATATTGGAATGGTGATGATCGTAGGCATAATGCTCTGCACCGGGCAGCCGGGCGGAATCGCTTGTCGTTACGACCGTCGTGCGTGTGCAGCGTGCTACATCCATGATGGCCGGGAAAACATCCTGTACATCGGCGACCCAGAGGTCGAGGGCACCGGTACCGAGCACGAGCTCTGCACCGACTGCGTTGGAAAGCGGGATGACGCCTTCGTAGCGGTACATGGCCGAGAGGCAGGAGCAGCAGATGCCGTAGAACTGAATGCCTTTTGCTCCGTTTTTCCGGGCGAGATCGAGGAATTCTTCCGTATGGCCCAGGCGTACGATCTCACTTACGAGTGTGGGCAGATGACCATGGACGGCGATATTCACATAGCCTTTTTTGAGTGCGCCCACATTGACTTTGGAGGTTGCGCGATGACCGATGCCGAAGAGTGCATCCGTGGCGATATTCGAGGCCACGACGCCCGTGAAGCAGAAGGCCAGACCGCAGCGCAGGAATTGCTGCATGATGCTTTTCCAGTCGCCATCCGTGCCGACACCGGTGCGATGATAGGCATCGAATACTTCGTTATAGGCACTGATCGGCAGGATGTCGAGCTTCTGCCAGACCTCCTGGCGCTCCTTTGGTGCCAGCGCCTTGATGGTCTTGTATTCAGCCGGAACGGCACGCGAGAGGTCATCGAGCAGTACGTCCGCCAGTTTGCCGGCCAGCCGCTTCGTGCTCTGGCCGCGTGTCCCCATGCCGAAAGCCTTGCAGACCTCACGGATGCGGGCCGCGCCGATGAGCGGAAGGTCGAGGCGGCCCTCCGCCGCGAATTTCAGGGAAAGGAGGATTTCCCGGGCATGGGCGCCGTGCTGGGCTACACCGCTTGCGGCACTTCTGAGGAGATTCCTGGACACGATGAGGTCGGCATCGGCGCCGCAGACGCCGCGCGGGCTTTTCGGCGTGATCTTGCAGGGCCCCATATTGCAGATCTTGCAGCAGACGCCGGCAAGCCCGAATGAGCATTGCGGCTTCTGCTGATCAAAGCGGTCAAAGGTCGTATCACAGCCCAGCTTCTCCATGTGCACGAGCATTTCGCGCACGGCGGGGTCAGGGGTCTGCTCCAGTACGTCCTGCTTGGTCGCAAAGGTCCTGCGGTATTCGCTGACTGCCTTGAGGTAGTCATTCACGCCGCCATGTGTATGCGGATGCGCCGCATCGTGTTCATGGAAATGCCAGTCCTCGTGTTCGTGTGCGTGATCGTATTCATGTGCATGCGTATGGATCGGTTCCTTTTTTTCGGTCGCCATAAAACCACTCCTTATCTTTCATATATATTTAGTATGAATTATGTAATACTATACAGGAGAATGGTAAACTTGTCAACAAAAAGAAGCCGCATGGGCAGCATGCGGCTTCTTCTATCAGCAATATCAATGTTTTTCAATGACGATCACGCAGGTGCTGTCCGGCAGAGGGCAGGGCCTGTCGTGGTCATCGGTGAACCGGATTTTGGGAGAAAGCTGCAGGGTATAGCCCTCCTGCAGGTAATGGCGGCAGGTCAGGATATGCGCCGTTTCTCCCAGCGTTTCCTTCAGGAAGTCCTGGTAGCCGGAAGGCGTGAAATAGCCGAACTGTTCGTTGATTTCATGCACATAGGATTCTTTTCCCCAGGTATAGGTATAGAGGAATTCCATGGCATCGTTGATGGGCATTTCCACGGTCTGGCGGCCGATGATGCGGTACTGGATCGTGCGGCCGCGGAAATCACGGGCATAACGGCGCAGGAAATCCATGCCGTCCGGGTCGACGAAATGGATGCGCCGTTTCTGACTGGCCGGCTCGCTCATGATGCCGTCCCGGATCAGGATGCGTCCGCCCGGCGCGAGCAGGTCGAACGCACTGCGCAGCGCAGCGGCAATGGTAGCTTCGTTGAATTTATGTGCATCATTTTCAATATAGGAATACAGCTCATGCAGGATGGAACAGAAGATGATGGTATCTGCACTGCCGGACGGCAGGAAGCTTGTAAGCTGGAAGGCATCTCCCTGCAGTACCTGCCAGGAATGGTTTTCCCGCCGTTTTTTCTTCTGCAGTGTCTGGATGACATTGTCCGCAATGTCAATGCCGGTGATCCTGGCCTGAGGGAAGCCTGTCTCCAGCAGGTCGAGAAGTGCACCGCCGCCGGGACCGATGTCCAGGATGGTGCTGCCCTTCACGTAGTCGAGCAGCACTTTTTTGCCGTCGATCGAAGCGTTCATGGTCTGCAGGTAGTCGGTCTCTTCATAGAAACGGTCATAGGCATCATGGCGCAGACCGAAGAGGTCGTAGAGCATGATGATGGCCTTTTCATAGAGCGCACCGGATTTCTCGGCTTCCAGGCAAAATGCGATGAGCTGGCTGGCTGCGGGTGAGAAGGTGAATTCAAAGAAGGCGGTATCCGGAGTTTCTTCGGTTATCGTAAGGCCATGGGTGAGGTGCGGCGTCGGATGCCTGCGGTTCTTCAGGATGTCTTCCAGAGAGTAATGGGAGAGGTAGTCTTCGATGATGCGTTTTTTATAGAGGTTGATATGCTTTTTGCCATGATGGTCATCGTAAAGACCGGCCATGATCCGCATGAAGCTCAGATGACGTACTTTCTCAAAGGGCAGTGCCTGACGGGCAAGCAGCAGGATCTTGCAGAACTCCGGAAAGCTGAAATCCTGCAGAGCAGGCTCGGTATACCAGAGGTCGCATTGAGAGAAAAGGCTGCTGAGCAGGGAGGAAAGCACACTGTACTGACGCAGCTCCTGATAGCCGGACAGGAAGTCCTCTCCTGCCTGGATGGAGGTGTGCCGCAGTGAACGCAGGCGTTCTTCTACGCTCATTTCCTGCAGAAAACGTCCATGCACGATGAGCTGGATCTTGCTGCGGACTTCATCTCTGAGCCGCAGCCACAGGGATTCCTGCACAGAGGCGATGATGCAGTGGTTGAGTACAAGCAGGAGCTGTTCCAGCTCCTGGGCAGTAAGCAGCTGGTGGGTGACGAGATCGTAAAGCGGCTTGTTTTGGAAAAGGCTCACTTCACCGCGGATGGTCTGGCCGATGAGGCCATGGGTAGCGATGAGTGTATAGACGATTTTGGAGAACATGCCGTTTTTGTAGGCATAGTCAGCGTAGATCTGGGCTGAGCCGATGTTATGGATGGCGAGATTGAAGCCCTGCCGTTTCCACTGTGCGCGCTGCCAGGGCAGGCCGCCCTTGGCGGTTTCCGACCATTGGATGACGGTGCGCAGCAGATCCTTCTGCCCGGCGGTCAGACCGGATTGTTCCAGCAGCTGCAGCTGCCGGGTTACCGTCTGCAGGATATAGTTTTGTCCGGCGAATTGCTGCATGGAGTCCAGACGTTCCGGATTGATACGGTTTTTGTCCGTAAAGGTGAGGTAGAGCAGCCATTTTTCTTTTTTCAGCCGTGAGAGTTCAGTATCAGGTTTTTTCAGATAGGCGATGCGTGCGTTCAAAATAAATCCTCCTTTTGTCGTTATCGGGTAAAATAAATGCGTAAACTTATGCTATGCTATAGTATAACATAAGTTTATGAAAATTAAATGAATAGAGAGAACATTTCTCAAACGGAGGCGGCCTGTGTGTCAGCAGGAAATAATGCTGCAGACAGCGAATTCTAATCCTGAAGAAAAGATACTGCAGACAGGGGTATGAGATGATGAGAAAAATAATGGTTTTTGCTGTGCTTTTGCTGTGCATTCTGGGAATGGCACTGCCGGCAGGCGCTGCTGAGCAGACCGGAGCCCCGGCAAAAGGAAAGATTCTATTTGTGCCGCACGATAATCGTCCTATCTCGGATGCAAGGACTGCTGAAGTGGTCCGCAGGCTGGGCTATGAGGTCATTGTACCGCCGCGGGAGCTTTTGGATACGGGGCCGGATAAGCGCGGCGATGCAGAGGCATTGTGGCAATGGACGAAGAAAAATGCGCAGGGTGTGCAGGCCGCGGTTGTTTCTTCGGATTCCCTGCTCTATGGCGGGCTGATTTCTTCGCGTAAGTATGACTACCAGAAGAATGATGTGCAGGCACGCGTGCCGCATCTGGAAGAGCTGCGCAAGGATCACCCGGATTTGCGACTCTATGTGTTTGGCTCGATTATGCGCACGCCAAAATCCGGGGTCAATGCCGGGACGCAGGAGCCGGACTATTATATGGAATACGGTGCGGATATTTTCCGCTATACGGGACTTTGTGACAAAGAGGACCAGACCGGACTCAGCCGTGCGGAGAAAGAGGAGCAGGCTGCGCTGAAGGCGAAGATCCCGGCGCCTGCCCTGCAGGACTGGCTTGAAAGGCGGGCAAAGAATTTTGCCGCGAATGAAAAGCTCATTGATGTTACGCGTGAAGGAAGCTTTGATTACTTCATCCTCGGGCGTGATGACAATGCGCCGCTTTCCCAGACCCATATGGAGAGCCGCAAGCTTGCCGCCTATAGTGCAGCGCTGCCGGCCTCGAAATTCCAGATCATGACGGGAATCGATGAGATGGGGCTGCTGCTGCTCACGCGTGCAGTGAACGATCTGCGTGCGAATGTGCCCTTTGTCTATGTGACATATAACAAGGGCATGGGCGGACAGACAATACCTTCCTATTCGGATGAACCGATTGCCCGCTCTCTTGCTGCGGAAATCAAGGCTGTCGGCGGAATACAGGTAGCTGAGCCGCAAAAGGCGGAACTTGTGCTTGCGGTCAATACGAATCCGGATGGACGGACGATGGAGGCCAATGAGGCCGAAAACAATGGTGTACCAAGAGCCGGTACACAGTCTTTTGTGGATATGGTTGCGGGCTATGTGCAGGCGGGCTGTGCTGTCGGCGTAGCGGATATTGCGTTTGCCAATGGCGCAGATAATGCCATGATGCAGCGTTTGAAGGATAATGATCTGCTGTTTAAACTGCGCTCTTATGCTGGCTACAATACAGCGACGAACAGCACTGGCTTTGCGCTGGGGCAGGGAATCCTCGCTGCACAGATGGATGATGATGAGGCAGATCGTCTGCTGCTGAACCGCTACCTCGATGACTGGGGCTATCAGGGCAATGTGCGCACGACGCTGATCGTGCAGCTTGACTGGCTGCGGGAGAGAGGTATCTATGCGGATATGGGCTCAAGACGTCAAGGCGCAGAGGTACGCACAACACGGCTGATGCGGGAGTTTGCTGAGAACAATCTGCCGCCGTTTGCCTGCCTGCAGGGGCTGCGCGCCGAGTTCCCGGTGAGCCGCGGCTTTGATGTGAATATCCTGCTGGGTGATGAATGATCGATCCCGATATGCTTTCTGCGGTTTTGCGGTGGAGAGCATATCGGGGTATTTTGTAAATTTATGAAATATTTAAGAACATTCAGCGTATAAAGAAAAGATGGGCATATTCATTTTCCCCGAGTCAGTGCGTGCTGATTCAATGAATACTGGCGTGCTGCTGCAGTGCACCGGAGGCTGGAGGCGAATTGGGATGGAGCATAGGCAAACGAACTTTTTCAGGGCAGTGGTCATCCTTGTCGTAGTGAATGCGATGGCAGTGCTATATGGAGGCTATACGTTATGGCAGTACAACAGGGAAGTCATGGACACAGAGGAAAAGCTGTGCCAGACACAGGAGGAATTAGCACAGTCGGTAAGTCAGGAAGTTTATGATGACACGGGCCTGTATAATGAAGCCGGCTTCGATGCAAAGCTGCGTGAACGGCAGAGCACAGGCAAGACCCCACAGGCCTTGCTGTATATTACGTTTAAGAGCCCGGCACTTGGTCATGACCTGAAATATATCAATGATCATTATGGACATATTGCGGGCAATCAGGCAGTAAAGGACTTTGCCAAACGGCTGCAGGATGTTTTTTCGGGTGAACGGTACCTGCTTTGCCATCTGGGCGGAAGCGGCTATTATGTGTTTGATGCAGACTATGCAGGAGAGACAGAGCTGAAGGAAAGGACTGCTCGGCTGAAGGTCTTGTGGCAGGATGCATCCTGGCGGTTTAATGATATCTGCATCGGGCAGCCTGCGCTGAATGTGGTTGGCGTCGAAGTGCAGCCTGGAGATGATCCGGAGCATTTGAAAAAGGCATTGAAGGAAAGAAGCAGCATCATTCGCGACAAGGCCCTGTTTTCCTATGATTTTCTGACGACTGCAACTACAGCAGAAAAATAAGGTGGCGAAAAAAATGGAAAAAATAGAAAAACGTTGGTATATTCTCGGGCTGGTCGTTCTTTTTTCTATTCTTTTTGATGTGTTCTTATGGAAGCAGATCGCCGTGCTGGATCAGCAGCGCCGCAGCGCAGCCGATTCTTTGGCCGGTACACAGGCTCAGCTGAAGCAATCCCTGGAGAAGCGGCAGAATACCATGCATACCAATCTGCTGAAACTGTCTCCGTTCATTGACCGGGTAGAAATTTCCCTGGCCGAACCGGAAGAACCCGGCAAGGTCATGGCATATGTCATGATGGACGGAGATCATATGAATCAGATGAATGCGGCCTACGGCTATGACCGCATAACAAAGGTCATTCAGGATTTCGCGGTTGTTCTGAAGGACACTTTTCCGGATGCAGATAATGATATCCTTTGCAATATCGGAGATGGCAGTGATGAATTCTGCCTGCTGCTGAAAAACCGGAAGTCCAAAGAGGAAGTTGAAGCGCAGGTAGCGGCTCTGCTGGATCATTGGCGCAGCCATGAGGCTTTGTATGACGGTGTACCAGTCAAGGTGACCTTCAGTGCAGGAATTGCCTTTCGGAACGGGGAGGACAAGGATATTTTCGCGTTGTATAAAAGAGCAGACCGGGCGTTATACAAAGCCAAGAATAATGGCCGTGACCAATATCAGGTAGAATGAAGCCCTGCCGCTAAGGAAGAAAGGACAGGTTTGTGGTGAAGAACAATGAGCGAAAATTTCGCGGAATCGTATTCGGGGTGCTGGCAGTCAGCCTGGTTTGTCTGGCCTATGCCTGCTATGGCTGGATGCAGCAGGCAAAAGCCCTGTCTGCAAAACAGGAGGAACTGGGCCAGGTGCAGGCTCAGCTGGATGAATCGAAGAGCAGGGAAGCCTATGATGAGGTGACCGGCCTGTATAATTTTGAGGAATTTCAAAAGAGGATGCAGCAAAGCCTGCAGGAATCCGGTCATAAGCAGGCCTGGATGTATATTACCTTCAAAAGTACGAAGCTTGGCAATGATTTGAAATATATCAACGATACCTATGGTCATATTGCGGGCCGTCAGGCAATGATCGATTTTGCTGAGGCGATGAAGGACGTGTTCCCTTCGGACCGGTATCTGCTTGGTCATATGGGCGGCAGTGCATATCTCGTGCTGGATACCCGGTTCAAGGGCAGGGAGGATGTCCTGGCAAAGATCCGGCAGTTCAAGCAGAGATGGCATGATACTCCCTGGACTTATGATGGCCACTGGGTTGAGCATCCGGCGCTGAATCTTGCGATTGCAGAGGTAGATGCTTCCAGTGATTTGGAAAGTATTCGCAGACGGCTTTTTTCACTGAATAAACAAAGCCGTGAGGAAGCTCTTTTTGTTTATTGTTTCCTGGGTGATGAGCCTGTGATGGAATGACGCTGCGTGAGGGGAGAAAAAGGATGAAAAGAAGTTTTTTGCTCGGGCTGTTTTTGGTCAGTATGCTCTGCATTGCCATGAGCTTGTATCTTTGCCGGCAGACCGCAGCTTTGCAGGTACAAAATCAGGAGCTGCAGAATGAGATTGCTGCCGCACAGGAAAGCCTGGAGAAATCGATAGAGAAACGGCAGAATGTTCCGGCGACGAATCTCATGATGCTGGATCCGTTTATGAAGCAGGTGGATCATGATCTGGCTGTCCAGAAGCCGGGTAAGGTTGCTGCCTTTATCGCGCTGGACGGAGATCATATCGGGAAAGCAAATCTTATCTATGGAGCCGGTACGGGAACAGCAATCGTCAAGGCGCTGGCTCAATGTCTGAAGGAGAGTTTTCCGGATAAAGAGAATGATATTCTCTGCAATGTCGGACCGGGAAGCGACGAGTTCTATTTGCTGTTGAAAAACCGTGATTCCAGTGCGGAGATCGAGCAGCAGGTTCAGGCCTTTATGGAAAAATTCCGCGCAGCAGAGGTGACCTCACATGGTGTCAAGGTGAAAGGGACCTGCAGTGCAGGAATCGTTCTTGCGCCGGCAGAAGGCACGGAGTTCCTCACGCTGTACAAAAAAGCGGATAAGGCGCTCTATCATGCCAAGGAGAATGGACGTGACCGGTTTGCGTTCTATGCGCAGGAAAAAGGCTGCTGCATTTGATGAGGCATTCAATGCAGCAGCCTTTTTCAGCTGCGTTCCGGGAAGCTTTCGCCGTTATTTTGCCGAAGCTTCAGGATGGTTCTGCTGATAGGTGTCATTTTGGGCAATGACATCGAGAAAAACCAGCGGCTCATCTTTTTCATTGCGCAGAGCATGTGACTGGCCCGGACGGGCAAGGGTAATGCTGCCCGCTTTGACGATGGTTTCCTTTCCGCTGCCATCGGTGAAGATGCCTTCTCCGGAAATTATGATATAGGAATCTTCATTGACTGCGTGTTTATGCAGCCCGATCGAAGCGCCCTTTTTCAACGTCATCCAGCCGATTTCCTTGATGGCCTGTTCTGGTGTGGCCTTGTCGCGTGTAAAGGAAAATTGGCCATATAAGGTGCCCTGTCCATGGGCAACGTTTTCCTTGTTCAGTGTGGTGAGCTGGTCCTTTGTAAAACATTGCTCATCTTTTGCGGCGGTGCTCCCGGCAGCCAGTGCTGTGCCGGCAAACATTGTACAGCAGAGCACGCAGAGGGACGCTAACAGTTTTTTCTTCAAAATAACCATCCTCTCGTTGATCCGAATTTGTATTATTTTCATATAATACAGAATAATTATACCACATTTTTGTGAAAAATGAGAGTGGTGTGGCTGCCTTTCATTGACAGTCTGTCGGAAACGTGGTAGATTTTAGAAAACAGAAAATGTGTTGCGGGGGGACGCTGCGGCGTTGAGAAGGTAGAACCTGACCCCATGAACCTGTCGAGTTAATACTGGCGTAGGGAGCAATGATTGCAGATAGATGCTTGCCGGTACAGGTGGGCATTATTTTTTTGCAAGAAAACCGCAAGACGTTCCTGTTCGGATCATAACGAGGAGGAAAGGCATATGATGACAAAGGAAGCAGTACAGCAGAAAATACGGGAGGCCGTGGAGAAGGTGCGTAAGGAGAACCCTCTGGCACCGTCGATTACGAATACCGTGACCATCAATCTGGTCGCGAACGTGCAGCTGGCGCTGGGCGGCTCGGCAGCAATGGTCTATCTGCCGGATGAAGGCGAAGGCATGGCAGCTGTGGGCGGTGCCATGTATATCAATATGGGGACGCTGCAGCCCGTCTATGAGCAGACGCTGCCGCGTACGGCGAAGGCTCTGCATGAAGGCGGCACGCCCTGGGTACTGGATCCGGTCGGGCTGGGCATCGGCGGGCTTCGGACGAAGCTGATCGCGGGCTTCAAGGAATACAAGCCTTCCATCATCCGGGGCAATGCTTCGGAAATCATCGCGCTTGCGAAGCTATGGGGGCTTTCTGCGCAGGAAGGCAGCCAGGGAGCGCCGCGCGGCGTCGATTCCGTGGATGAAGTAGCAGCGGCGCGTCCGGCAGCGATTGCACTTGCACGATGGACAGGCGGAGCGGTGGCTGTTTCCGGAGAGACGGATCTGGTGACCGATGGGCATCAGACTGCTTATTCTGCGGGCGGTTCGAAGCTCTTTACAAAGATTACGGGGGCAGGCTGTTCGCTGGGCGGTGCTGCAGCAGTCTATGCAGCGGCTGCAGAGCCTTTTATTGCAGCACTTGCTGCGACTGCAGTCTACAATCTGGCCGGCAGCCGGGCGCAGAAGAAGGCACAGGGGCCGGGAAGCTTTCAGGTGAAGTTCCTCGACGAGCTCTATGCAGCAGCGGCCGATGAGATTGCGGCAAATCCCTTTACGCTGGAGGAGGCTGAGATATGAATACACTGATTGCGGTAGCGATTGCACCCTGTGGTACGGGAGAGGAGCTCTCCCGTGAGGTTGCAGAGGTCATCCGGGTCATTCGTGCCTCTGGCCTGCCCAACCGCACGAATTCGATGTTTACAGAGATTGAGGGCGAATGGGATGAGGTCATGCAGGTCGTCAAGGATGCGGCTTTTGTGCTCGCGGCTAAGGGCATCCGCACGGAGGTCGTGCTGAAAGCCGATGTACGGCCCGGATTTACCAATATGATGCAGGGTAAGACGGAACGCGTAGAGAAGATTCTGGAGGCGGAAAAATGAGCATAAGAGACCATCTGGATATTTCGGCTTATTTGGTCGTGGGGCCGGAAAATACCATGGGACGCCCGGTGTCAGATATCGTGCGTGCTGCGGTGCAGGCAGGCTTTACCTGCGTGCAGATCCGTTCCAAAACAGCTTCGGCCAGAGAACTCATCGCGCTTACCGGGCAGGCGGCGGCAGTTCTTGCCGAGGAGGGCTGTTCCGAGCGGGCAGCACTTCTGGTAGATGACCGCCTGGATGTGGTGCTGGCCGCGCGCAAACAGGGAATCAAGGTGGATGGCGTGCATGTGGGCCAGTCGGATATCCCGCCGGAAATCTGTCGTGCCTTTTTGGGCGAGGATGCGATTGTAGGCCTTTCTGCGCCGACTGGCGAGCTTCTGGACTATGTGCGTACGACAGATGTACGGGATATTGATTATTTTGGCGCAGGCCCGCTGCATGAGACTGCAACCAAGCCGGACTGCGGACTCGATGCTCAGGGCAACATCCTGACCCGGAGCTTTCAGGAGCTTACGGCGCTGGCAAAGGCCAGCCCGCTTCCCGTGGTTGTGGGCGGCGGCGTGAAGCTCAGGGATATTCCAGCGCTTGCAGCGACTGGTGTGGCTGGTTTCTTTGTCGTTTCGGCCGTGGCTGGCGACAGAACGCCGAAAAAGGCTGCCGCCGGGCTCGTGGAAGCCTGGCAGGCAGCCTGCGGGAAATGATGTGATTTTCTATTCGTTGAGGTGGCGGCGCTTGATGAGCCGCTGCTCGCGGATGGTGTTGGATTGCTTGATATAGCGGTGCAGGAAAAGATTGGGCAGTGCAGCGCCGACTGCAATCGCGATGACGATCGTAACGGCCTCGATGCCGCTGCGGATGCCTGTGATGAGACTGGCCGTATCGATGCTGTGGATGTTCAGCAGGGCGAAGAGAAGCCGGTAGAGCAGCACGCCCGGAATAAGCGGGATGACTGCCGGAATCTTCAGCAGCACGACGGGGGTATCAAAGGTATGGCGAGCCTGCAGCGCGAGGATACTCAGAAATGCGGCGCCGATACAGGAAGCGGCCGCCTGGCTCATGTCAAACTGCAGCATGCAGATGTTGCGCAGACAGATCGCGATGCTCGCACCTGTGCCAATCACGGGCAAAAGCCTTTTGGGCACGTTGAACATGAGGCCGAGCCCGATGGCTGCGATAAAGGCGGCGATGGCATGCGACAGATAGATGCTGTCCGGTGCGATGGGCAGTGAGGTGAAGTCTGCGACATGGCCCAGCCGGATGGCAATGACGATGCCGAAGGTCATGCTGCTTACGATGAGCAGCGTATCGATGGCCCGCGCCGAGCCTGCGACGATATAGCCGTTGAGCATATCATCGACGGCGTTGATGAGCGGGATGCCCGGTACGATGAACAGTGTACAGGCGATGAGCTGATACCAGGGCGTCGAAGACAGTGCGAGGAAGTGCGTGAGATAGGCGCAGAATGTTGCGATAAAGGAAGCAATGGCAATGGCTGCATAGGGGTTGAAGCCATGCCGCCGACAGAGCCCGTGCGCGAAGAATCCCAGCAATGCACTGCCCCCCGTAAAGAGCGAGGCGATGAGGTCGCCGCCAAACAGCATACAGGATGCGCCGCACTGCAGTCCGGCACCCAGCGTGGTGATCCAGGAGGAATAGCAGAGCGGCGTTTTTTTGATATCATCCAGGGCGGCTTCGTATTTGTCGAGGCTGCAGCCAAAACGCACGCCGCGCCAGGTCAGATGGCTCACGGCATCGAGGATGGACATGTTGACGGCATGATGCTGGCATTTGCGAAAACAGGTATGGGAGCGCTCTTCGTCGCTGACATTCAGCATCAGCGTGGTATACATGACGTGCAGATGGAATTTCTCCCGCGGAATTCCCATGTAGATCGCGGCCCGCGTCATATCGCGTACAAGGCGGTCGGTATGGGCACCGTTTTCCATGAGCAGCTGTCCGGTATAAAGCAGCAGATGAAGCTTGCGGCCGATTTCTGTATAGGGTTCTTTGAGTTCCGGAGTTGTGACTGGAGTGGATTCGGGCATCAGCACTCTCTCCCTTCTGAGTTTATTCGATGATGCCGGCCATTTTCAACAGATATTTTGCATTGGTTGTCTGGCAGCGGCCTGGTTTTATCTTGTAGTCGAACTGGATTTTGTCGTCGAGATAATGTTCCTCAAAATGGTAGTTTACGACCGGGGTTTCATTCGGGCTTTGCAGCTCGCAGAGCTCGAAATCATGTGTGGAGACCATGGTGATATAGCCGGGGCCCGTCAGATGACGGATGGCCTCACGTGCGCCGATGATGCGGTCTGCAGAGTTCGTACCTTTGAAGATCTCATCGATGCAGATGAACATGGGGAGCTGTTTTTTGGTGAAATCAATCATGCTTTTGATGCGCAGCAGCTCGGCATAGAAGGTAGAAAGGCCGCGGGTCACATCATCAGTCACGCGGATGGAGGTGAAAAGATAGAGCCTGGTCAGCTGCATGCTTTCGGCACAGACCGGGGCACCAGCATAGGCCAGTACACAGGAGCTGGCCAGTGTGCGCAGATAGGTGGTCTTGCCGGACATGTTCGAGCCCGTGATGATGCGTGTCTCGCTTGCGGCATCCGTATCGTTCGGCACAGACTGTTCCTCCGGAATGAGCAGATGCGACAGGCCATGGGCGCGGAGCAGAGGTTCTTTTTGATCGAGCAGCTCCGGGAAGCTGCAGGTTTCACGCGTGTGCCCGATAACGGCCAGGGAGAGCAGTACCTCGATTTCGGACCAGATGTCGATCCAGCCGCGCAGATGCCGGGCAGCATCCTGTTTCCAGCCGGCAAAATAGGCTGTACAGTGAAAGTCCCAGAGGACCAGCGTGTTCGCAAGAAAGGCGAACACGAGATTGCAGCGCATGCGCGAATATTCGCTGAGCAGGGAGAGCTGGTGCAGGGCATGGGCAGCATGGCTTCCCCTGCGCAGGCGCTGGTGCAGTTCGTTCAGGTAAGGCGAGCTGAAGGTGCTTTTCTCAAGCCGTTGGAAAATATAGTAATAGAGGCGGAGCTCATGATGAAGCTTCCCCATAGGCTCGAGGGCCGCAGCATTTTTGCCCGCGAAAAGTCCTGCAAGGATGAGCTGCAGGGCAAAAAGAGAACCTGGGACAAGCCAGCTGATGCGGTCAAATGCAGCAATGAACAGGCTCAGGAAAGAAAGCGCAGGCAGGATCCAGGCAGTGCGATGCAGAAAATGGCTTTGGGACAGTTTTTCGTTTTCCAGCTCATGGATGAGCTCTGTCGTATCGTGGCTGTCCGGCAGCAGTGCGGCAAGTGCTTCAAGATCGGTACAGAGCCGTGGGCGCTTGATGAGCTCCTGTACAGCCTGCTGGCGTTTTCTTGCCTGGCTGAAATCCTTTGGTTTGGGTGTGAGTGAAGCTGCAAGGCGGTCACGCCCCCGTTTTGTACGGGCTGCGCAAATATACTGATAGATGGAATCTGGTCCGAAGATGCTGAGGTCCAGCGACTGCGGCTGCTTTTCGGACAGATAGCCCGCACCATCTGTGCCGGAGCTGTGCCATTTTCCATTGAAGCGATCCATATATTGAGAGAGCACAGCCATATGGCTGCGCAGAAAGAGCTGCAGCTCACGTGTCTGCGTATGGAAGCGCAGGAGTGCCAGAAACATGAGGAACAGCGCACCGGGGATAGCATAGAACTGCGGCAGCTTCTGGTCATAGGCTGCTGCGGCAGAGAGGATGATCGCGAGGAACAGCAGCAGGCGTACGCCCATGATCTGCTGGCTGCGCCGCGTAAGTTTGCGGTCCTGGTTCAGGTCGATTTCCAGAGCGGATTCAAAAAAATGTTTTTTCATTCGGCTCACCTGCTTTTCACGTAGTTTACCCTCATTATAGCATATTTAATCGCAGATTTATGCAGGGGAAGGCTGCTGTTTTGCTGTAGAAAAATGTGTGCTCTGGAAGGACAAAAAAGCCATTTTACAGAAAAATGCGCCTATTTTTGTGGACATTTTCAGTGAATTATGGTATGCTAAACATGCGATAAAACCATAGAAGCGGTGAGGATGCCGCATGATCATATTTTCAATGAGGATATTTGTAAATGTGTGTCATGCGGCTTTTTTGGAGCTTTTTGGCGGAAACTATATTTTAGGGGGACGGAAATCTATGTCAGAAGAAACGAAGAAAGACAAATCGGGCGACATGCTGAGCAAGCTCGGCACCTGGATCATTGTCGCCACAGTACTTGGTGCGGTTGTAGGCCTTGTGATGGGCAAGCCGGCGCATATGTTTGCGCCGATGGGTGATCTTTTCATGCAGCTCATCAAGATGGTCATCGTACCAATGGTATTCTTTTCCCTGGTCAGTGGTGCTGCAGCTCTTGGAAAATCCAGCAGTGCCGGTAAGATCGGACTTGTAACATTTGTTTATTACGGGCTTACGACCGCAGTTTCTGTTGTGCTGGGGATTGCAGCAGCAGAGGTATTCAAGCCGGGCGCAGGCATCAACATGCAGTCACTTTCCGGTGCAGCCATCGATGTCGGCAATCTTTCGGATAAGGCCGCAATGCCGGGCTTCTGGGATACAATCATCGGCTTTGTGCCGGCGAACCCGTTCAAGGCACTCGTGGACGGCAATATCCTGCAGGTCATCACCTTTGCACTTTTCCTGGGCTTCGCGCTTGCGATGATGCCGAAGGAGAAGAAGGAATTCATGCTGAAGATCTTCGATTATTTCACGGAGATGTTCATCAAGGTCATGCTTGCCATCATGTACATTGCGCCAATTGGCGTATTCTGCCTCATGGCGGATGCCACGGGAACGTTTGGCTATGATGTGCTCGTGAAGATCCTTTATCTTATCGGTCTGTATATCGTGGTACTGGCTATTGTCACCTATGTGATGGTTGGCGGTACGGTTGCGATGTTCTCGAAGTGCACGACGTATGGACATTTCTTCAAGAGCATGTGGAAGGTCCAGCTCTTTGCTTTCTCGACGGCTTCTTCGATGGCGACCTTGCCGCTCAATATGCGCACAACGATTGAGGAACTGCATGTTTCGAAGAGTACGACATCCTTTGCCCTGCCGCTGGGCGCGACCATCAACATGAACGGCAATGCGGCCTATTATGCCATGGCGGCCTGCTTCATTGCGCAGATGTATGGCATGGATCTCTCCATGGGTCAGTATATCGCCATTGTCATCACGGGGTCGCTGGGGGCTGTGGGTCAGGCCGGCGTACCGGGACCAACTTTGCTCGTCGTAGCCGTGCTTGTTGCAGCGAATATTCCGATCGATGCTCTGCCGATTCTCTTCGGTGTCGACCGTATCTTCGATATGCTGCGTACGGCAGTCAATATCACAGGCGATGCAGCCTGTGCGACGATTGTTGACCAGTTCCGTGAGGAGGAAGAATAACGTAGAGATTCTTAGCTGCTGCACTTTTGTGTGGCAGCTTTTTTTTGCCTGAATAACGCAAAACTTGCCGGAATAATATGACGAATCTTGTTCTTGTTGCAATGCGTTGGAACAAATATAATGAAAACATAAACGGGAGGTGATTTCTATCGTCAGTAATGAAAGAAGACAACAGCTGCTGAAAATCCTGGAAACAACGTATGAGGGTGTACCGATTACGATGGAAAAAATTGCGGAGCTGCTGCATAGTTCTGTGCGTACCGTGCGTTATGATCTGGATTTACTTGAGGAGGAAATCAGGGAAGAGGGGCTTTTGCTGAAGCGAAAAGCACGAAAGGGAATCTGGCTGGAAAACATGGAAGAGAAACCGAATGCTTTACGGAACCCGGAAGTCAGCTATGTATTCAGTCCGAAGGAGCGTTGTGAACAGATCATTGTTGAACTGCTGGATAGGCAAAGATGCTCTGTTGATGAGCTGGCGGATAGGCTTATGGTAAGCAGGAATACTTTGCTGGCAGATTTGAAGGGAGTGCAGGAAATCCTCGGGAAAAGAAACCTGCAATATGAATCCAAGAGAGGCCTCGGAATCTGGGCACAGGGGGATGAGCAGGATATCCGGGATATGCTGATCCATGTATTCGCCAAATCCGTTTATGATTTTCGGCAATATGATGGCAAGCATAAGCAGTTTATCGGGATGCAGCAGATGTTTTGCCGGTATGCGGCGAAAATTCCTGTGCAGAAGATTGCAGAATTCTTTTTGGAATGCCTGCGTGAAAATGGCGTGATTGAAAACGATGTTCCTGCGAATCGCATGATTTGTGCACTGGTTGTTCAGACAAAGCGTTTGCAACAGGGGTATGCGATTGAACAGGAAAATCAAATCGATTTCTTGTCTGATGAGGGAGCGGAACTGGAACGCATTTCGCAGGAGATAGCCAGGGGAATGGAGCGTTTTGCGACAGGTTTTTCGGCCTTGACAGAAGTACAATGCATTATGAAGGAACTGCTGCACAGCCGGATCAACTTCTGGAACAGTCTGCAGCAAAGCCCAATCCAGGAGATGAATGTGAAAGCCCTGGCGATGGCGCGTGAGTTTATTGAATATGTACAAGTCTGGCTTGGTGATATCTATCTGGATGATGAGGAGCTTATTTATAATCTTGCAATGCACTTGCA
Organism: uncultured Selenomonadaceae bacterium; assembly: GCA_964611665.1. Lineage (GTDB taxonomy): Bacteria > Bacillota > Negativicutes > Selenomonadales > Selenomonadaceae > CAZTAP01. The sequence continues at coordinate 20,345 of CAZTAP010000021.1, forward strand.
GCCAGCGATTGAGCGGGCCCGCTATCATATTCTCTTGACCAATCCTTTACTGGTGCAGATCCGTACACAGTATAACAGCTTGTTTATTGTTGCACGCCGGGCTGCTGAACAATTGGGCAATCGTATGGGAATCCGGCTGTCGGAGGATGAGATCGGTTATCTGACGATTCATCTCGGGGCTGCTGTTGAGCGCAGGAAACTCCGTAAGACAAAACGTTTGTCTGTATTGTTAGTTTGCGGCAATGGGGTTGGTACTGCAAATCTGCTCGCGATGACCCTTCGTAACCGAATGCCATACATTGATATTCAGAAAGTTCTTTCTTTATATAAGATGGAAGAACAAAATTTAGCAGATATTGACATTATCATCAGTACGGTTTCTTTGGAAATTCCAGGGAAAGCCGTGCTGCGTGTCTCTCCTATTTTGACTGAGGCAGAGATCAAGATCATCGAAGGACAGATCCGGTATTTTTACGACCGGAAGATCATTCCGGATAGAACAGCGACTCTGCTTGAGGATAAGCCTGGCCTTGCTTTGCTTTTAGATGAATCGATGATGCTGCTGGATGAATGTGCTGAGGACTGGGAAGAAGCTGTTCGCAAAGCAGGGCAGCTGCTGCTGTCAGCGGGCGCCGTTCGTGCGGAGTATGTGGATAGCATGATACGCTGTGTCAAAGAAATTGGTCCATATATTGTTGTTTGTCCTGGTGTTGCGATGCCGCATTCTCGTGTGGAGGATGGAGCGTTGCGCGTTGCTGTAAGTTTTTTGCGCTTGAAGGAACCTATTCGGTTTACATCAGGCAAAAATTCTGTTCCAGTGGATATGATTTTTGCTTTTGCGACAACAGATGAGGGTGCACATATCAGGATGATGATGGATTTATGGAATATATTTACGGATAAAGCAGCGCTAAAAAAGCTGCGCAGTTGTAAAACAAAACAGGATGTTTTACGTTTTGTTCAGCAATATAGCCAGCAAGGGTGATGCCTGTAAAATCTTATCGGATGAAATGGGCAGAAGGGCATCGTGGTCCTGCGGCTTGGATTGGGGAATGGATATGTTAGAGAAATATGTTGAATCAGATGGGATAATGCTGAACGTTTATTGCAAGGATTGGCAGGCGGTCGTTGATTGCGGCAGTGCACCGCTTTTAAGGAAAGGGATGATAACCCCTTTCTATGTTGAAGCAATCAAGAAAAACCATCGCGAACTTGGAGCGTATATGGTCATTGCACCAGGCATCGTACTTGCGCATGCCAGGCCGGAATGCGGGGCAGTCGGTATGGGCCTCACGGTTCTTACCTTGTCTGAGCCTGTCATTTTTGGCAGTGAAATGAATGATCCAGTCCGATTGGCATTTACCTTGGCAACACCGGATGATTCCAGTCATTTGCATTTATTAGAGGCATTGACTGAATTCTTGATGCGTCCAATACTGGTAGAAAAGTTGATGGCAGCTGATACAGTTGCCAGGGCTTTAGCTATATTAAAAGAGTAAAGGGGAGAATTGCAATGAAGATTCTAGTTTGTTGTGGCAGTGGATTAGGAAGCAGCTTTATGATTGAAATGAATATCAAAAAGGTACTGAAAGAGATGGGAGCAGAGGCTGAGGTTTCGCATAGCGATTTATCTTCGGCTGCAGGAATCAAGGCCGATATTTATGTAGGGACACGCGATATTGCTTCGCAGCTGACTTCACTGGGGGGGGTTGTCGTATCGTTGAATAATATGATTGATAAAAAGGAATTACAAGAAAAACTTGCTGAAGGTTTGTCCAAATTTAAATAAAAGGAGGCAGTGTTTATGTTAAAATTCATTCTGGATATTTTGAGTGTACCAGCCGTTCTTATTGGACTCGTATCCTTTATTGGTCTTGTTGTACAGAAGAAGAGCGTTTCGGATATTTTAAAAGGCTCGATCAAGACCGTTATGGGTGTGCTTATTCTTGGTGGTGGTGCTGGGATAGCCGTTGGTGCACTGAGTTTTTTTGGCACGATGTTTCAGCAGGGATTTGGCATCAATGGTGTGGTACCGCATAATGAAGCCGTTGTAGGTATGGCACTGAAAGAGTATGGGACACAGACAGCTTTGATCATGGCTTTTGGTATGGTTGTAAATGTATTGATTGCACGGTTTACTCCTTTGAAATTTATCTTTTTGACAGGTCATCATACCTTATACATGGCGTGTATGATCGGTATCATTCTTACGGTCGGAGGATTACAGGGCACGGCACTCGTTGCGGTGGGCGCGATTGTCCTGGGATTTGTCATGGCGCTTTTTCCGGCAATTGCGCATCCTACGATGAAGAAGATTACGGGTAGTGATGATGTAGCTTTTGGTCATTTCGGCACGGTTGGATATGTGTTTTCTGCATGGATCGGTTCTTTGGTAGGTAATAAGGAAAAATCGACGGAAGATATCAATTTCCCGCAGGGGCTAACGTTTTTACGTGATTCTTCCTTGGCGATATCACTGGTCATGCTGGTACTTTTCCTGGTCGTTGCGGTTGCATCTGGTCCGGCTTTTGTTGAGGAAAAACTGAGCGGGGGACAGAATTTTCTTGTTTTTTCGATGATTCAGGCCATTACCTTTGCTGGTGGTGTGTATGTTATTTTGGCGGGTGTTCGTTTGATTCTGGCAGAAATTGTTCCGGCATTTACGGGTATTGCAACGACCTTGGTGC
>CAZTAP010000022.1:0-23002 GCA_964611665.1 uncultured Selenomonadaceae bacterium
TCTGTTTTTCATACTGGTCACTAAAGGAAATGGCACTATGCCTGGCGAATTATAGTATGACGCTATGATTGCCTGTGTGAACCGCCGCATAGGCGGAAGTGTATTGAGAGAATCAGTTAATGGCGTGAACCAATCTAAAGGAGGGCTTTTTTTGAATCTGGCATTGATAGGAACCGGGAAAATTGTGAAAGAGGCATTGGCTGCGCTGCAGCAGGTGCCGCAGATTACATGTACGGCGATTTTTGCACGGCCGCATAGCAGGGAAAAGGCGGAGGCTTTGGCAGAGGAGTATAAGATTCCGGCGGTCTATACCGACTATGCGGAACTTCTGCAAAGCTCTGCGGTTGATTTTGTTTATATCGGTCTGGTAAACAGTGCTCATTACGCCTATACGAAGCAGGCTTTGCTTGCAGGCAGGAATGTCATCCTGGAAAAGCCGTTTGCGCCAAGCTATGCACAGACAGCAGAGCTTGCGGCTCTGGCCGAGGAGAAGGGGCTGTATCTTTTTGAAGCAGTCACGCTTTTGCATATGCCGAATTTCCGGGCAATTCAGCAGGCTTTGCCGAAACTTGGCAGGATCCATTTTGTGCAGTGCAATTACTCACAGTATTCCAGCCGCTATGATAATTATTGTAAGGGCATTGTGCAGCCGGCTTTTGATCCGGTTCTGTACGGCGGTGCATTGTATGATATCAACATTTATAATCTGAACTTCGTCATTGGGCTTTTTGGTGCACCGCAAAAGGTGGATTATGCGGCAAATATCGGATTCAACGGAATCGATACATCGGGAATCCTGACCATGCGCTATGATGGATTCATTGCATCCTGCATCGGGGCAAAGGATTCAGCAAGTCCGGGCAATCTCACGATTCAGGGGGAAAAGGGCTATCTTTGTGTAACCAGCGCGCCAAATGCTTTGGCTTCGTTTGCTTTGAACCTGGGCGGGGAAACGGAAGTGTTTGCCCTGAATGAGTATGAGCATCGTATGGTCCATGAATTCATCGAGTTTGCGGATACTTACGAGAGAAAGGACTTTGCGAGGATGTCTGCAGGACTGGCTGTTTCTAAGGCGGTCATCCGGACAGCAGAGCAGGCAGCGCAATGTGCCGGACTTGTTTTTGGCGAAAAGGCCTGAATAGAGCTGGATCTGTTGTGTTTTGCATCGGAATGGAGGGGTTTTATGGCAAGGGAAGAGGAAAAATTTGACGAAGAGGCATTTACTGAGGTTGACATGCAGAGCTATACGAAGGACTATTCGGAGGAAGGGCTTTGGGACAAACTGGTCAAAAATGTGCAGTCCATTGGCCTTACTTTGATTTACAAGGCGCTGCAGCTTTATTATGTGACGAAGAATCCGGAGTGCCCGGTCAAGGTGAAGCTTGGCATTTATGCGGCCCTGGGCTATCTGATTTCACCGATTGATTTCATTCCGGATTTTACGCCTTTCGTTGGCTATGCAGATGATGCATCGGCAATCGGTGTGGCACTGCTCCTCGCGCAGATGTATATTGATGATGAGGTGCGTGAAAGTGCCAGAAACAGGATTCGTGAGCTGTTTGGTGAGAATGCTTTGCTGAAACTGGATGGAGAAAAAGGTTGTAATAATCATTAAATGGAAGCGTATAAATACCATAAGAACAGGAAGGGGAGTGCCTTGAAAATGACCGATGAGAAGAAAACAAAAAAGCAGGAAATGCAGATATTGGATGAAGAGGGACTGAATAAGGTAAACGGTGGTACGAAAGGCATAGATGAGTTTCGCGTTAAGAGCAATATGAAGACAAATCATTTACCTCGGTTCAATTCATCGGATGACAAAGAATAATCATGGAAAAAACCAGCAACAATGAACTCTGCTGCTGGTTTTTTTATGCGTATATTTAAGGAAATCATATTTTTTTCTGGAAAAAATCGATGAAATTTGCGGCGGCTGCAGGCAGAGGGGCGTTTTTCAGCCAGATCAGTGCGCTGGAATTCAGGACGGCCGGACTGGACAGGGTTCTTATGACGAGCGCAGAGCCAGTGAAAAGCTGCGGTGCGAATTCCGGTACGACGGCTATGCCAAGTCCTTTCATGGCCCAGGTGAGCAAAGGGATGAGCTCATCGCTCAGACAAAAAATCCTGGGCTCAAGTGCAAGGCTTTGGAAATAGGCCAGAACGGTTTCCTGATAGCGCCGGTGCAGCAACAAGGGAACAGAGGTCAGCCCGGCAAGCGGCGCGTTGTCTTCCGGCAGGGCGAAACGGCCGGGAGCAGCGGCGATGACCATACGTTCCGTGGGAACCGTGATCTGCTCGTAGAGAAATTCGTTCACAGGCAGGCGCACAAACGCGAGATCGATGAGATGGGCGTCTAGCTCTTCCAGCAGATGAGGAGTATCTCCCTGCCGCAGGTCAAAGGAAATGAGCGGGAAGCTTTCATGGAAGTCCGCGATGACTTCCGGCAGCAGGGTGCGGCCGGAGGAATTGATGGTGCCGATATTCAGCCGGCCCTGCAGGCCATGCGCAGCTTCGTGCACTTCGGTGCGCGTATCCTGTGCAAGGCCGAGGATTTGTTCGGCGCGGTGTTTCAGCACCAGTCCGGCCTTGGTGAGGACGATCTGTTTTTTGTCCCGCCGGAAAAGCTGTGCGCCGAGTTCCTTTTCCAACGCGATCATCTGCTGGCTGAGCGGAGACTGGGTAATATGAAGCCGCTGGGCAGCTTTGGTAATCAGGCCTTCTTCTGCCACGGCAAGAAAGTATTCTAATTGACGGATATCCATAAGTCACTTCTCCTCATAATCAAAAAACAACTGCAAATCAGCTGAAATAAGCGTTTTCCATCTGTAAATCTTTCTTCTATAATATTAATCGTAGAAGTTCTTCGGGTCAAGTCATTCGGAGAATGAGAAGTTTGCGGGGGAGATAAGATTATGGGAGTATTTGCTTTGCCTTTGGTTGGTTTCTTGATCGGCTTGCTGCTGATTTCGCTGGGCGGTGGTGGAGGAGGGCTATATGTAGGGATACTGACGGCCTTTTTTGATGTTCCGCCTGCAGTGGCGGCGGCTACCTCTTTGGCGACGATCATTCCGACAACGGCCATTGGCTCCTTCAGTCATTGGAAAGCGGGCAACGTCAATCTTCGCCTTGGCAGCATCATGATGAGCGGTGCAGTCTTTGGCGCAGCCGCTGGTTCCTTTGCCTCTGATTTCGTGCCGGCATCGTTCTATACGAAGATTACCGGGACTTTGCTGCTGGTTTTGGGTATCCAGATGCTGCTGGCTTACTGCAGCAGGGATGGGAAAAAGAAGCAGAAGATGTGTGTGGTCAAAGACCGGGCAGGCAGGTTCAAAGCGCTGTTCTATGGTTTTCTTGGCGGGTTCATGTCAGGTATGGTCGGTGTGAGCGGCACGACGCCAATCATTGCGGGGCTTACGGTGCTCGGCTGCGGCGGTTTGGAAACCGTGGGGACTTCGGTCTTTGTCCTGGTCGGCATATCGACGACGGGCTTCCTCATGCATCTTGGCCTGGGCAACGTAGACTGGGTATTGGTCGGCTCATTGATTCTGGGCACGACGCTTGGTGCGTTTTTGGGGCCGGTTGCCTTGCGGCATCTGAGCCGGGAAAAACTGGAAAAGATCCTGCCGCCATTGCTTATTGTAATGGTGCTGGGCATGGGCAGTATTGTATTTTTTAAATAGGAAGAAAAGAATCCGTGGCTGGCAGGGAAGTCCTGTCGGTCACGGATTTTTTGTGGATGTGATGTTTGTCACATTCAAGATGAGGAAATCCTAGTATCCTATAAGAAATGAGTGGGAGGGATACTGGATGAGCAATATTTTTCAGAAATTTAAATATCTTATGCCAAAAGAGACCAGTGGGGATGGACGGGCGGAAACCTGCTGCGGCGGGCGTGACTGGGAGGCCATGTATCGGGACCGCTGGTCGTATGACAAGGTTGTACGTTCGACGCATGGCGTGAACTGTACCGGCTCCTGCAGCTGGAATGTCTATGTGAAGAACGGCATCGTTGCCTGGGAAAATCAGAACCATGACTATCCGGAAACGTCACCGGATATGCCGGACTTCGAGCCGCGCGGCTGTCCGCGCGGGGCTTCGTTTTCCTGGTATATGTACAGCCCTCTGCGGGTGAAATACCCGTATATCCGCGGTGAGCTCGCGGAGCTCTGGCGGGAAGCGAAAAAGAATGCGCCGCATGCGCTGGCTGCCTGGAAGACGATTGCCGAAGATCCGGAGAAGGGCCGCAAATATAAGGAAGCGCGCGGTATGGGAGGTTTTGTGCGCTCGACATGGGATGAGGTCTCTGAGCTCATCGCGGCATCGATGCTCTATACGGTCGAGACATACGGGCCTGACCGGAATTTTGGCTTTTCACCGATTCCAGCCATGTCCATGATGAGCTATGCGGCAGGAGCGCGTTTCATGAACCTCATGGGCGGCGCATGCCTGAGCTTCTATGACTGGTATGCGGATCTGCCGCCTGCCAGCCCGCAGGTCTGGGGAGATCAGACGGATGTGCCGGAGAGCAGTGACTGGTTCAATGCTGGCTACATCATTACCTGGGGCTCGAATGTACCGCTTACGCGTACACCGGATGCACATTTCCTCACGGAAGTCCGCTATAAAGGCACGAAGGTGGTCTCCGTTTCACCGGACTATGCAGAGTCGACAACGGCAGCGGATGCCTGGCTGAACGTCAAGGCGGGCAGCGATGGTGCGCTGGCCATGGCGATGGGCCATGTCATCCTGCATGAATATTATTGGGGCGAGCCGGCGGAGTTCTTTATTGCCTATGCCAAAACTTATACGGATATGCCGTTCCTTGTACTGCTTGATGAAAAGGATGGACGCTATGTGCCAGGCCGCCTGCTGAATGGTCATGATATGGGAAGGAAAGGCAAGCATACGGAGTTCAAGCATTTCATTATTGATGAGCTTACAGGCAGACCGGTTATCCCGAATGGCACGATGGGCGACCGCTGGGACAAAACGGAAAAATGGAATCTGCGTGAAGAAGACAGCGAAACGGGTGCAAAAATCGCGCCGCAGCTGTCGCTTTTGCCGGTAAAAGATGAAATCTGCACGATTGCATTGCCGTACTTCGGTGAAGAACGTGAGAACCGCACCGTTGAGCGTGCCGTGCCGGTGAAAAAGATCGAGACGACAGCTGGTCCGCGCTATGTGACGACCATCTATGACCTCGTGCTTGCCAACTATGGCATCGACCGCGGCCTGGGCGGTGAGGCTGCTGCATCCTATGAGGATGATACGCCGTATACGCCGAAATGGCAGGAGAGATATACGGGCGTTTCTGCAGAGGTCGTCATCCGGACTGCGCGGGAGTTTGCAGAGAACTCCATTAAGACAAAGGGACGGTCTATGATCATCATGGGCGGCGGCATCAATCATTGGTATCATGCGGATATCATCTATCGTGCTGTGCTCAACATCCTGCTCTTCACGGCGACCGAAGGGGTAAATGGCGGCGGCTGGGCACACTATGTCGGGCAGGAGAAGCTGCGTCCGGTTGAGGGCTGGCAGGCCATCATGACCGCAGCGGACTGGCAGAAGGCACCGAAGCTGCAGAATTCGACATCGTTCTTTTATTTTGCGACGGACCAGTGGCGTTCGGATGAAATCGACACAGCGGATCTCGTCTCGCCATTGGCAGTGCCGCGCTATCGCCATTCCGGCGATTACAATGTGCTGGCTGCGCGCCTTGGCTGGCTGCCGAGCTATCCGACCTTCAATAAAGGCGGTAAGCAGATCCTTGCAGAGGCGAAAAAAGCCGGCTGCAGCGATGATGATGCAGTCAAAAGGTATGTGGCACAGCAGCTCAGGGAAAAGTCCCTGCATTTTTCCGTCGAGGACCCGGATGCGCCGGAGAATTTCCCGCGCAACCTCATTGTCTGGCGTGCGAATCTCATTACCTCATCCTCCAAAGGCCATGAATATTTCCTGAAGTATCTGCTCGGAACGAAGAATGGTTTATTCGAGGAAGAGCAATGTGCGGTGAAGCCGGAAGAAATCAAATGGCGGGAAAAGGCTGGTGAGGGCAAGCTTGACCTTCTGGTCGATCTTGATTTCCGGATGGCAGGCTCGGCGCTTTATTCCGATATCGTATTGCCGACGGCTACCTGGTATGAAAAGACCGATATGTCCTCGACGGATATGCATCCGTTCGTCCATCCGTTCCAGCCGGCGGTTGACTGCTGCTGGGAGACAAAGACGGACTGGGATATCTTCATGACTCTTGGCGAGGCGGTTTCCAAGCTGGCGAAGGAAACGGGCATGGAGCCGTACGATGACCTCATGGCCGTGCCAATCCAGCATGATTCCGAGGGAGAGACGGCGCAGCCGGAGGGCCGCGTGCTTGACTGGAGCCGCGGCGATTGTGAGCCGGTTCCGGGCAGGACGATGCCGCAGCTGCTGCATGTCGTACGCGACTATGCGAAGCTTGCCGAGAAGCAGTGTGCGCTGGGGCCGAATGTTGAAAAGAACGGTCTGGCCATGAAGGGCATTGCCTGGAAGGCGGATAAGGAATACGCGGCGATTCGCGAGCGCAATGGTGTCATTGAGGACAAGGAAAGCATCGCCTATGGCATGCCGACCATCCGTGAGGCCTACGATGCCTGTCAGGCGGTGCTCACGCTTTCTTCAGCAACAAACGGTGAGGTCGCTGTGCGCTGCTGGGAGAAGCTTGAAGGCAAGACGGGACTGGAGAATCTTACGGCGCTGGCCAGGGACCGTGAGGGGGACAAAATCACCTTTGAGAAAATGGTGGCCCAGCCGCAGCAGGTCATCCCGACACCGGCGTTCACTGGTGCCGGCGGCAGGGGCAGACGGTATTCGCCGTTTACGACGAATATCGAGCAGCGCATTCCGTTCCGCACGGTGACGGGGCGGCAGTCCTATTATCTGGATCATGAGCTGATGGCTGAGTGGGGAGAACAGCTTGCGACCTTCAAGCCGATTTTGGATTATCTGCCGCTGAAGCAGAAGCATCCATCGGATGGTCAGAAGGAAATCACGCTGAAATACCTCACGCCGCATAACAAATGGAGCATCCACAGCATGTATTTTGACAGTCAGCAGATGCTGACCCTGTTCCGCGGCGGGCAGACGGTATGGCTCAATGAGGATGATGCGCAGGAAATCGGCGTAAAGGACAATGACTGGATCGAGCTTTATAACCGCAATGGCGTCGTGACCTCGCGTGCTGTCGTGACACCGCGCATTCCGCGCGGGCTCGTCTATATGCATCATGCACAGGACCGCCATATCAATGTACCGGGTTCGAAGCTTTCCAGGACGCGCGGCGGTACGCATAACACGCCGACGCATATCCATATGAAGCCGACGCATATGATCGGCGGCTATGGACAGCTGAGCTATGGATTCAACTACTATGGACCAACGGGCAATCAGCGCGATATGCTTGTCGTCGTGCGCAAAATGAAGGAGGTAGATTGGCTTGAAGATTAAAGCACAGATTTCCATGGTCATGAACCTGGATAAATGCATTGGCTGCCATACGTGCTCGGTGACCTGCAAGAATGCCTGGACGAACCGTCCGGGTGCTGAATATATGTATTTCAACAATGTGGAGACGAAGCCGGGCATCGGCTATCCGAAGAACTGGGAAAACCAGGAGAAATGGAAGGGCGGCTGGCAGCTGAAAAAGGGTGAGCTGACACTGGCTTCCGGCTCCAAGGCCGAGCGCCTGCTGAAAATCTTCTATCATCCGCAGCAGCCGGAGCTCGATGATTATTATGAGCCATGGACCTATGATTATGAGACACTGATTCATTCCAAACGCAAAAATCATCAGCCGATTGCGCGTCCACGTTCCCTCATCACCCAGAAGCGCATGGAAATCAAATGGGGGCCGAACTGGGAGGATGATCTTGCAGATGGGGAATCCGCGCGCCATGACTATAACATTTCGCAGATGTCACAGAAGATTACGCTGGATTTCCATGACATCTTCATGAAATATCTGCCGCGCACCTGCAATCACTGCCTGAATCCGGCCTGTGCGGCAGCCTGTCCGTCTGGTGCCATCTATAAGCGGGAAGAGGACGGTATCGTGCTCATATCGCAGGATGCCTGCCGGGGCTGGCGTCATTGTGTGCCTTCCTGTCCGTACAAGAAGGTCTATTTCAATTGGCAGACGAACAAGGCGGAGAAGTGTACGTTCTGTTTCCCACGCATAGAAAATGGACTGCCGATGCTCTGTGCAGATACCTGTGTAGGGCGCATGCGCTATGCAGGCGTTCTGCTCTATGATATGGACCGCGTTGGTGAAACCGCGGCAGAGCAGGACAAAGCGAAGCTTTATGCGCGCACGCTTTCCCTGCTGCTGGACCCGGAAGACCCGGAGGTCCTGCGGGAAGCGCGTGCTCAGGGCGTGCCGGAAAGCTGGCTGCAGGCCGCGCGGAAATCACCGGTATACAGGCTCATCAAAAAATGGCAGCTCGCGCTGCCGCTGCATGCGGAATACCGTACGCTGCCCATGGTCTGGTATGTGCCGCCGCTCAGTCCGATCCTGCATCGCCGGGAGTCTGAGGTATACCTGCCGGAGGCGCAGGAGATGCGTATTCCTCTGGCCTATCTGGCTGAGCTCTTTGCTGCAGGCAATACGGCTGTTGTGGAACGCGTATTGCAGAAGCTTCTTGACATGCGCAGCTTCATGAAGGCGCGCGAGCTGGGAGAAGCATCAGGCAGGCTTGCTTCCGGGTGCAGCGATGAAGAATATCTCGCGATGTACCGCCTGCTGGCTGTTGCAAAATATCGGGAGCGGTTCCTGATTCCGGCTGGCAGCCAGCAGCCGCGTGCAGAGAAACAGAAGCTGCAGGGCTGCGGCGGCTTCTCGTGTGGAGGTGGATGCTGAGATGAAGGATACACAAAAGGCATTGCAAATGGCAGCGTATCTCCTGCAGTATCCGGATCAGGACTGGCGTCAGGAGCTGCCTGAATGGGAGAAGGCAGTGACTGAACTGGAACGGCCGCAGTTTCAGGAGGTCTTTGCAGATTTTTTTGCTTATCTTGCGGCGATGGAACCCGGGGAATATGAGGATCAGTATGTGAGGGTCTTTGATTTCAGCAAGAATACGACGCTTTATCTCACCTCGCATGACTGTACGGATCCAGGCAAGCAGGCTGCAGAGCTGTTGGCCTACAAGGCATTCTTTTCGGCGAATGGATTCGGACTCTTCAAAGAGCTGCCGGACTATCTGCCGGCACTGCTGGAGCTTTGTGCAGCTGTTCCTGAGGATGAAGCCGGACATATCCTGCAGTATGCCCGGCATAAAATAGAGCTTCTGCGGGAGCGTCTCATCGAAGGCAAACTGGTCTATGCCTTTTTGCTGGATGTGGTGCTTACTGCAGCCGGAGGATTGGAGGGGAAGACCGCATGAATGAATTTTTCTGGATTGCGCTGCCTTATCTTGCGTTTGCTTTTTTCCTGGGCGGTACGGTAGTGCGCTATACCTTTTTTGAGCGGGGCTGGAGTGCGAAATCCAGTGAGTTTCTCGAGAAGAAGCAGCTGAAGATTGCGGGGCCGCTCTTTCATATCGGTCTGCTTTTCACCTTTGGCGGCCATTTTGGCGGCATCCTTGTGCCAAAGCTGGTCACGGAGGCTTCCGGTGTGACCGATGAGATGTATCACATGGGAGCGCTTGCCGGAGGTACCATGGCAGGCACGCTGCTGCTGGCAGGCTTTCTGCTGCTGCTCAGGCGCCGTTTCCTGAATGGGCGCATGGCGGTCAATACGTCCTGTATGGATAAATGGCTGTTCCTGCTGCTGTTCCTGACCATTGCGAGCGGCTGTGCGGCAACGGCCTCGAATGTGAGCGGGGCGTTCGACTATCGTACGACTATTGCTCCCTGGTTCCGCGGCCTGCTGATGCTGCAGCCCGATGCTTCGCTGATGGCGGGAGTACCGGCACTCTTTAAGGCGCATATGATTTCCTGGATGCTCGTCGCCATCGTGTTTCCGTTTACGCGCCTCGTGCATTGCCTGAGCTTTCCGTTTGAATATCTCTGGCGCAGTGCCATCGTTTATCGCAGGAAATAGGAGGATATTTACCATGACGTTTGCTTTTGAAACATGGTATAATTAGAATAATGCTGAAACAATGATATAAGGTCTCCGTGCAAAAATATCTAAAGGCTCTGCCCAGGATATTGCGCCTGAGCGTTTGCTCACAGGGGAGTCGTGGAAACGCGGCTGCCTTCCGTAGTTGAGAAGGAGAGATTTGACAGTTGACACGTGAAGACTGCTTTTCTTTCTGTATACAAAGATAAGAAAAGCAGTCTTTTTTGTTGAACATAAGGGGGAAATCCAGAAATGAAGAGTATGCGCACCGTGGATGCTGTGGGACAGGTGCTTTGCCATGATATTACGCAGATCATCCGTGGAGTCACGAAGGATGCACGTTTCCGCAAGGGACATATCATAAAGGAAGAAGACATTCCGGTACTGCTTTCGCTGGGCAAGGACCATATCTATGTCTGGGAGAAGGATGCGTCGATGCTGCATGAAAATGAAGCAGCGGAGATCCTGCGCGGAATCTGTCAGAATGACGGCATGGAGCCGACAGCGGTAAAGGAAGGCAAAATCGAGCTCAAGGCAGCATTCGATGGTCTGCTCAAGGTGGATATCGAACGCCTGAATGACCTCAATGACCTCGAAGATATCATGATTGCGACGCGGCATAATAATACGCCGGTGAAGAAAGGCGACAAGCTGGCGGGCACGAGAATCATCCCGCTGGTCATCCGTAAGGAGAAGATGCAGGAAGCAAAGCGCATCGCTGGCGCAGCGCCGCTTTTGCAGCTGCTGCCGTACCGGAAGCTGAAGGTTGGCGTGGTCACGACGGGCAATGAAGTGTTCCACGGCCGCATCAAGGATACGTTTACGCCGGTTGTTGCGGATAAGCTGCATCGGTTCGGCCTCAGCATCACGGAGCATCGTCTGTCCGATGATGCTCCGGAACATATCCTTGCGGCAATCCGGGAACTTCTGGGGCTTGGCATGGAGATGATCCTTTGTACGGGCGGCATGAGTGTGGACCCGGATGATAAGACGCCGGCAGCCATCCGGGATACGGGAGCGGAAATCGTGACCTATGGTGTGCCGGTACTGCCGGGCGCGATGTTTTTGCTGGCCTATTATACGGGGCCGGATGGCGTTGTTCCCATCATGGGACTGCCGGGCTGCGTGATGTATGCACGCACGACGATCTTTGATCTTGTCCTGCCCAGAGTCCTGGCCGGAGACCGCGTGACACGGAAATCACTGCGCGGGCTCGGCCATGGCGGTTTGTGCCTTGGCTGTGAGGTCTGCCGCTATCCGGACTGCAGCTTCGGCAAGGGGGTCTGAGCATGGCGGCGCAAATCGATTTGACGCTGGAGCAGGCCGTTGCGGCTGTACTTGGCTGCATCCGGCCGGTAGAGGAAACAGAAGAAGCCGGGCTGCTTTGTGCCAGCGGCCGCGTTGCGGCAGAGGATATCTATGCACCCTTTGCCAACCCGCCCTTTGACCGCTCGCCGCTCGATGGCTATGCGCTGCGTTCTGCTGATATCCGGCAGGCATCGGCTGCAAATCCGGTGCGCCTCCGCGTAATCGGCGAGGTCTGCGCAGGCCAGGTGTTTCCTGACCGCGCTGCGGCCGGTGAAGCGGTACGTGTCATGACGGGGGCCAAGCTGCCGGCGGCTTGTGACTGCGTGATCCGGCAGGAGGATGTGAAGCTATGGGATGCACAGGGCCGCCTGGTGGATGGTTTGCCGCCAGAGAAAGTCCTGCAGCGCGGGGACGCGTTTTCGGCCGAGATTCCCTATGCCTTGCAGCATCATCAGAACTATTGCTATGCCGGCGAGGATATCCAGCAGGGGGCCTGTCTCATCCGGGAAGGAACCGTGCTGAAGGCGGCGCAGCTTGGTGTGCTCGCAAGTATGGGCATTGCCCGGGTGCGTGTCTGGTGCCGGCCGCGCATCGTGCTCTGCAGTACCGGCGATGAGCTGCTGATGCCGGGAGAGGCTTTGCAGGAGGGCAAGATCTACAACAGCAATCTTTTCCTGCTGGCTGCAAGGCTGCAGGAGCTTGGCTTTGCTGCAGAGATCCTTGGCTGCCTGCCGGATGATGCGCAGGCTGCGGCGGCACAGATTCGTTCCTTTGAAGGCCGCGCGGAGCTTTTTCTGTCGACGGGCGGGGTTTCTGTGGGCAAAAAGGATATCATGCATGCGGTAGTCCGGGAGCTTTCTGCGGAGCAGCTTTTCTGGCGTATGGCAATGAAGCCCGGGGCGCCGGCACTGGCTTACCGTTATGGCAGCCTGCCGGGCATTGCGCTTTCGGGGAATCCCTTTGCGGCGCTGGCTACCTTTGAGCTGCTTGTGCGTCCGGTGCTTGCCCGGCTGAGTCATCGCCCGCAGCTCGTCTGTGCGCGCCGTACGGCGATTTTGCAGGATGATTTTTTGAAGAAGAGCCAGGGACGCCGCTTTGTACGTGCGTGCTATGCGGATGGCAGGGTGAGCCTGCCGGGCAGGAATGCTTCGGGCATGCTGTTTTCTGCGATGGCCTGCAACGCGATGCTGGATATTCCTGCGGGGTCAGGCGAACTGCATGCCGGCGATCCGGCAGAGATCGTCTGTTTATACTGAAGGAGTGCTTATGGAAAATAAATTGACACATTTTGATGCACAGGGCAGTGCCATCATGGTAGATGTGAGTGAAAAGCCAGAGACTGCACGTACGGCAGCTGCCTGCGGCAAAATCATCGTAAATGAAGCGGTCTACCGGGCGATTACGGAAGGTACAGCGAAAAAGGGCGATGTGCTTGGGGTGGCGCGTATTGCGGGAATCATGGCAGCAAAGCGCACGAGCGATATGATTCCGCTCTGCCATCCGTTGGCTATTACGAAATGCAGTGTGGATTTTGCCATGCTGCCGGAGGAGTCTGCTGTCCGGGCAGAAGCACTGGTGAAGGTCGCCGGCCAGACAGGAGTTGAGATGGAGGCGCTGCATGCGGTGAGTGTTGCCCTGCTGACCATCTATGATATGTGCAAGGCGCTGGACAGGCGCATGGAAATCCGCGAAATCTGCCTGCTGAAAAAAGCGGGCGGCAAGAGCGGGGAATTTGTCAGATGAGGTCAGGGATATGAAGGATCAATTTGGACGTAAAATCGAATATCTGCGCATTTCCATTACGGACCGCTGCAATCTGCGCTGCCGGTATTGTATGCCGGAGACCGGTGTGGCTGCTTTGCGCCATGAGGACATCCTGAGCTATGAGGAAATCCTGCGCGCTGCGGCACAGATGGCAAAGCTCGGGATACGCAAGGTGCGGGTAACGGGCGGCGAACCGCTTGTTCGCATCGGAGCCGTGGAGTTTGTGCGCTGTCTGAAGAGCATCGACGGGATTGAAAAGGTCGTGCTTACGACGAATGGCGTGCGTCTTGCCGAGCTTGCTGCTCCGCTGCAGCAGGCCGGTCTTGATGGCGTGAATCTGAGCCTTGATACGCTGGACCGTCAGGTCTTTGCAGGGATAACAAGGCGGGACCGGCTGCCCGAGGTCTATGCAGGCATGCAGGAGGCATTGCGGCTGGGACTGCCGCTGAAGCTCAACTGCGTTCCGCTGCAGGGCATCCAGGAGGAAGCACTCACGGGGCTTGCGGAGCTTGCCCGGGAGCACAGGCTGGATGTACGCTTCATTGAGCTCATGCCGATTGGCTGTGCACGTACTGCCGGTTTGCAGGGAATGCCGATGCAGAAGGTCCGCTCACTGCTGGAACATTATCTTGGTGCAATGCTGCCGGTACCGGAGACGGATTCGAGCGCAGGCCCTGCACAATATTATCGTCTGCCGGGCTTTGCCGGACGCATCGGGTTCATCGATGCAGTCGGGCATAAATTCTGCTCGGGCTGCAATCGTGTACGGCTTACGGCAGATGGCTTTTTGAAGCTCTGTCTGAACGCACGCTTCGGGCTGGATGTCAGGCAGCTTTTGCGCAGCGGAGCCGGAGATGAAGCACTTTATGCTGCCCTGCGTGAGGCGGTCTATCAAAAACCGCAGGAGCACTTTTTTGCAGATGGACATTATAAAGCAAAGGACAATCGCCGCATGTATCAGGTCGGCGGCTGAATCCTGTACAAAAATGAAGGAGGCGTATTTATGGGGAAAATCATGGCAGTATGTCTGAGTGAAAAAAAGGGAACACAGAAAAAGAACGTGGGAAAGGCATTGTTTTTTGCGGAGCATGGTATTGTGAGCGATGCGCATGCAGGACGCTGGCATCGCCAGGTGAGCCTGCTTTCCTATGAGGAAATCGAAAAATTCCGTGCCAGGGGTGCTGCTGTCGAGCTTGGGGCTTTTGGCGAAAATCTGGTGGTAAGCGGTTTTGATTTCAAGACACTGCCGGTTGGCACGCGTCTGCGCAGCGGCGAGGTTCTGCTGGAAATGACGCAGATTGGCAAGAAATGCCATTCACACTGTGAAATCTACAAGGTTATGGGCGACTGCATCATGCCGCGTGAAGGTGTTTTTGCGCGCGTGCTGCATGGCGGCTGGGTCAGCAAGGGGGATGAGCTGGTGATCGATACGGCCCGGGAGCCTCTTGATGCAGCCGTGATCACGGCGAGTGACAGTGCTTCTCATGGACGGCGTGAGGATAAGAGCGGCGAACAGGCTGTGCAGCTTTTGGAAGAAGCTGGCTATACGGTAGTGGAACGCTGCATCCTGCCGGATGAGAAGGATGATCTGGTCCGCAAGCTCAAGGACCTTTCGGATCTGGGCATCGGACTCGTGGTGACAACGGGCGGTACGGGCTTTTCGCCGCGCGATGTGACCCCTGAGGCAACTCTTGAGGTCGTGGAACGTCAGGCTCCCGGGATACCGGAAGCGATGCGTGCACTGAGCATGCAGGTGACAAAACGTGCGATGCTGAGCCGTGCAGCAGCCGGTATCCGCAAGCGCACACTGATGGTGAATCTTCCGGGCAGCCCCAAAGCGGTGCAGGAGTGTCTGGGCTTTGTGCTGCCTGAGCTGCAGCATGGGATTGAAATCCTGCGCGGTGATGCGCGGGAATGTGCACGAGAGGAAAAATAAGGGAGCGATGATATCATGATGAAGAAAATCTTACGTCTGACGGTTCTGGCAGCGTCTCTGGCAGCTATGCTGCTGGCTGCAGGCTGCCAGGGAAGCAATGATGCGGCGAAGTCCTCAGCGGCAGGCAGTGCGGAGCCGGCTGAACTCCATATAGCTGCGGCGGCAAGCCTTACCGATGCCATGAAGGAAATCGGCAGTCAATATGAAGCTGCGCATCCGGGCGTCAAGCTCGTTTACAGCTTTGGCAGTTCCGGTGCTTTGCAGACGCAGATCGAGCAGGGGGCGCCTGCCGATGTCTTCATATCGGCAGCGAAGAAGCAGATGGAAGCGCTGGACAAACAGAGGCTCCTCCTGGATGGCACGAAAAAGGATTTGCTCGTCAACAAGGTCGTGCTGATCGTACCGAAGGACAGTAAGCTGCAGCTGGCGGATTTTCAGGCACTTACGGGCAGTGCAGTGAAGAAGATTGCCCTGGGCGAGCCGAAAGCAGTTCCTGTGGGGCAGTATGCGGAAGAAATCTTCACGAATCTCAACATCCTGGATGCGGTGAAGGCGAAGGCCGTCTATGCATCTGATGTTCGTCAGGTGCTGGCCTGGGTAGAGACCGGCGAGGTCGACTGCGGCATCGTCTATGCGACGGACGCGGCGATTTCGGATAAGGTCAGCGTGCTTTTGGAAGCGCCGGCGGACAGCCATAAGCCTGTCATCTATCCGGCGGCTGTCGTGAAGGCATCGACACAGGCGGAAGCTGCGAAATCCTTTACGGAATATCTTTCTTCCGATGAAGCAAAGGCAGTCTTCACAAAATATGGTTTTGAAATGAAGAAATAAAGAAATAAAGAAATGAAACAGGGGGAATCCAGTTGGATCTTTCGCCGCTTTATATCTCGATAAAAACAGCTTTGCTCGCAACGCTGCTGACCTTTTTCGCAGGGTTATATGCGGCGCGCTATATCCAGAAACTGCCGCATGGACAGGGCATCGTGGATGGCATTCTGACCTTGCCGCTCGTGCTGCCGCCCACGGTTGTCGGCTTTTTCCTGCTGCTCATCTTTGGCCGCAGCAGTTTCATTGGCCGTTTTTTGCAGGAATTCAATATCAATGTAATTTTTTCCTGGGAAGCTACGGTCATCGCCGCGACCGTGGTGGCCTTTCCGCTCATGTACCGCACGGCGCGCGGTGCCTTTGAGCAGGTCAATGAGGACTATGTACAGGCTGCGCGCACGCTGGGCATGAGCGAGCGCCGCATCTTCTGGCGCATCGTGCTGCCGCTCTCCTGGCCTGGCGTGGCTGCAGGCATGATCCTGGCCTTCGCGCGTGCACTGGGTGAGTTCGGGGCAACCATCATGCTTGCGGGCAATATCCCGGGCAAGACGCAGACCATGTCGACGGCAATCTATTCCGCGGTGCAGGCCAATGATCAGCCAACGGCCTTTGTCTGGGCCGGGGTCATCATCACGTTGTCCTTGTTGATCATGGTCCTCATGAACCGCTGGTCAAAGCGTCAGAAAATCATGGCAGGGGGACAGGCGAATGCTGGAGGCTGAAATCTATAAAAAGAAACAGGGCTTTTCCCTGGCAGTAAAGCTGGAGGCTGCAGCCGGGGAGGTCGTCGGGGTGCTTGGTGCCTCTGGCTGCGGCAAGAGCATGACGCTCAAATGCATTGCAGGCATCGAGACGCCGGATGAAGGCCATATTGCACTGGACGGGCATGTGCTCTTTGATTCGGCGGCGGGCATCAATCTGCCGCCGCAGCAGCGTCACGCAGGCTATCTTTTTCAGAGCTATGCGCTTTTCCCTCATATGACGGCTGCGGAAAACATCATGGCCGGCATACGGGATAAAGAGCGGCGTTCCATGCTGGTGAAAAAATATCTGGAACTCTTCTATCTGCAGGAGCTGGCCGGGCGGTATCCGCGTGAGCTTTCGGGCGGACAGCAGCAGCGCGTGGCTCTCGCACGCATTTTTGCCTCGGAGCCGGAAGCACTTTTGCTGGATGAGCCATTTTCGGCACTGGACAGCTATTTGAAATGGAAGGTCGAGCTGGAACTGCAAAAGGTCCTGGAAAGCTGTCAGAAACCCATCCTGTTCGTTTCGCACAGCCGCGATGAGGTTTATGAGCTTTGCGGCCGTATTGCCGTGCTGAATGATGGTCATCTGGAAAGTCTGGCGGATAAGAAAAGCCTGTTCCAGAATCCGGAGACATTGGCTGCTTCCAGGCTGACCGGCTGCAAGAACCATTCTGTCCTGCGGGTACTGGGCGCTCATCAGGTCAGGGCAGACGGCTGGGGCCTGGAGCTGGAGCTCAAACAGGATATTGCAGAGCCGGCTGGCTATGTGGGCATCCGCGCACATGATATCCGGCTTGTCCCGCCAGGAGAAACTGCAGGGCTGCCGAATGTGTTTCTGTTTCGTGTGCGGCGTGTGCTGGAGGAGCCGTTCAGCATCGTGCTCATGGTGCAGGCAGATGGCGGTCATGATCTGCTGCGTGCAGAGCTCAGCAAGCCGGGCTGGCAGGCGCAAAAGGAGCATGAGAAGGTCTGGCTGGCTTTGCCGCCGGAAAAGATATTTTTGCTGCGTGCATAAGGGAGGCGGCGTGTATGGATTTTTCCCGCATGAGCCTGCTCATCGCTGCTGGCGGGCAGAGCCGCCGCATGGGCAGGGACAAGCGCTGGCTGAGCTGGCAGGGACGGAGCATGGTCGGGGGCCTGCTGGAGAAGGCAGTACAGCAGGGATTTCAGGATATTTTTTTGTGTATCGATACGCCGTCAAAGCAGTGGCATGAGCTTGCCGGTTCCTATGGTGCCCGTCTGGTCCCTGATGAGCAGATCTGCTGCGGTCCGATGGAGGGCCTGCGGCGCGGGCTTTCTATGCTGCGCACGGAATATGCGCTGGCGATATCCTGTGATCTGCCGTTTTTTGATTTTCTTCCCTATAAGGACCTGGCAGAGCCTGCTCCGGGGGTCATGGCGCTTGTACCCGTCACGGACGGGCAAAAGCAGCCATTGGCTGCGGTATATGCAAGAGAAATGGCGGGCGCTTTTGAAACGGCGCTTCGGCACGGAGAACGCAGGCTCGGCCGGGTCCTGGAGCCGGGCCGTACGGTTTTCGTCGATTTTTCCGCCTGGCGTATGGGTTTTTTCAACGTCAATACGCCGGCGGAACTTCGGCTTGCGCAGGGCAGGCAGCTCAATCTTTCGCGCCGGATGCCGGTCGTTTCTGTCGCGGCGGCCTGCTCCGGAACCGGCAAGACGACCTGGCTGGAGCGGGTGCTGCAGGAACTTGCACACAGAAACTATCGGGTGGGTGTCGTAAAAAGCACACATCATGTGCCGTCGCCGGATGAAACGGGCAAAGACAGCCAGCGCTTCCAGCTGGCTGGTGCACAGTGTACCGCGCTTGTCAGCCATGGTCCGATGGATCAGTCAGAGCGCCTTTTGGCGGCTGCTGAGCAAATGACGGAGGTTGATCTTGTGCTGCTGGAAAGCCGCAGCCATGGTGTGATGCCCGTGCTTGAACTCTTGCGCACTGGGGTGAGTGAACGGCTTTTCATGCCGGAGAACCGCCTGACGGCTGTTCTTTCGGATGGGCCGCCGGTGTCAGCCGCTGGTCTGCCGGTGTTTTCCCTGAATGATCCTGTCAAGGCTGCGGAGCTTGTCCTTTTTCTTGCCGGAAAAGATGCGATCCTGCAAAAAAAGGATTTTGCGCATGGAGCTCGAACAATATAGAGTAGGAATCTATAGGAAAGACAGGATGATGTGTATGGAAAATAAAGTAGTCGTAGATATTTTTGGAGAATCCTATCCACTCAAAAGCGATAACAATGCGGATTATATCCGTATGCTCGCAGATATGGTGGATAAGAACATGCGCGATGTAGCAACAAAGACGCGCAGCTTCTCCGGCAATAAGATCGGCGTGCTCGCAGCCCTGCAGCTTGCAGATGAATATTGCAAGCTCAAAAAGGATTATGATGAACTTGTCGAACTTTTGGAGGATAAATGAAAAAATCCCGATGGAGATGCTGACGCATGCTTCATCGGGATTTTTTTATTGGGCGAGGAGCTGCTGTTTCAGTTCCTTGTATCTGCGTGTATAATACGGTCCGTTTTGTGCCTCACGGTGGTCGAAGCCATAGGCACGACGGCTTACAGCAAGGATTGGCGGCGCCTGGATGCGTTTGGCAATGGCCATGCCGCAGAAAAGGTTCCACCAGCGTTCCAGGTCGTTGATGAATTCCTCATGGGTGGCAAAATATTTTTTGACAAGGCCCTTTTCACAGCCAATCTGTTCTTCGAGTGTTCCCGCGGCATACCATTCGAGAATATCCTGCGGCGAGGCTTTTTTCCAGCGTTCGATGAAGGAACGGAAAAGGTAGTCGTGATAAGGGTATTTGATCGGGTCGCCTTTTCCTTCATCGACACATTGGCTGGAAGAAAGCTCAGCACTTGGCACGATATCAATGGTGGCCTGAGGTACGACTTCGCGATGGAAGACCTGCTCGTTGAGATAATAGGCGAGCTCATAGACCTGATGCTTCCAGAGGTCTGCGAGTGCGCAGAGGAAGCCGGACTGGTCGCCATAGAGCGTAGAATATCCTACGGTTGTTTCCGCCTTGTTGGCATTGCAGGTAAAGCCGCCGCCAAAGGCTGCTGCAGCGCCTGCAAGCACGCGTGCGCTGCGGTCACGCGCCTGGATGTTTTCTGCAGCGAAAGAAGAGACGCTCAGACTGCTTTTTGTATGCTCCTGCAGGAATTCCACGGGTGTTGTTTCAAGCTGACGGATGGTAAGATCGACAGCTTCCTGGATGGGCAGGATGACATAGCGGCAGCCAAGATTTTCCGCGAGTTTTTGAGCAAGGCCTTTGGTCGTTGCTGAGTTATAGACGCTTGGCATATTCACGAGCAGTACGTTTTCCGGGCCGATGACGCTCGTATAAAGTGCTGCTGCGGCGGCGGAGTCGATGCCGCCGGAAATGCCGATGACGATTTTTTTCATATGGATGTTTGTGAGGAATTTTTTGATGCCATAAGAGAGCGCGCGGTAAATATGTCCGATTTCTGCTTCGTCGATTTCTGGCAGAGCGGGCTGCCCGTTGATTGTCTCGAGCGTTACATAACAGAGCTCCTGCTGGTACTCTGCACATCCTGCGACGACCCTGCCCTGAGCGCTGTATACTGTGCTGGAGCCATCGAAGGTATAGACGGTCTTGCCATTGTTCTGCAGGCCGATGTTGTTCACGTAAAGCAGCGGCACCCCGGCTGCTTTCGCTTGCTGGCCGAATACGCGGTTGCGTTTGTCGTTTTTGCCCAGCGTATAGGGAGAAGCTGAAATATTTACGAAAAGGTCGAGATTCTTGCTGCGGTTCAAAAGCTCCAGCGGAGCGAGCTCATAATCATCGCTCCAGCCATCCTCGCAGAGCAGGCAGCCAATGGTGTAGCGCTTGTCGTTGATTTTCAGGGAAACGGGCGAGATCAGCTGGGCCGGTGTAGTGCCGAGCTCACGTGCAAGCTTCTGCAGACTGAAAAAATGGCGTGTATCATCAAACTCACGGTAGTTTGGCATCAGGGTTTTGATGACGAAAGGATAGGGCATGGAATCCGGATGGATGAGACGTCCGTTTTGCGCAGTGAAAAACGCGTTGTATTTGCGTACGCGCCCGTCATTGTTTTTCTTTGTCCAGTCTATGGCGACACTGCCGAACATGATACAGATTCCCTGGGAGGCTGCAACGATATCCTGTGCGAAGCTTTCACAGTCCTGCAGGAATGCTTCCTGTTCCCAGGTATCACCGAGCAGATAGCCCGGAATCGCCATTTCCGGGAAGATGATGAGATCGGTTTTGTTTTCCTTGGCTTCCTGGATGAGCTTGAGCATTACTGCCGTGTTTTGATCAGGATGTCCGGGACAGACCTCCATTTGAGCCAGCGCAATTTTTAACAAAGTGAGCACCTCTTTTATAAGATTACATTTTTAAATGAATATAGTAACATTCTGCAGCATTGTGTTACAGAATTGTTTTTATGGTATTTTGTCAAATGACAAAAATCGTATTTTCTATAGGATTCTGTTTAAACCTATGTTATAATAGAAGCAATCTGCCCCAAAGGGCAGGAAAAACCTTTCTACATGGTGGGAGTTCAAATGAAAAGTACAAAAAAGACGAATGCTGCCCGCATTCTTGACCGTATGGGAATCGGCTATGAGCTCAAGGAGTATCCGGTGGATGTCAATGATCTCAGTGCGGTGAACGTTGCGGCGAAAGTTGGTATGCCAGTGCAGCAGGTATTCAAGACACTGGTGGCACGCGGTGATAAAACCGGTGTGCTCATGGCTTGTATACCGGGGGATGGCGAGCTTGACCTCAAAGCGCTTGCTGCGGCTTCGGGCAACAAAAAAACAGAAATGGTCCATCTGAAGGAAGTCCTTGGCCTCACTGGTTATATCCGCGGCGGCTGTTCCCCGCTTGGTGCGAAGAAGGAGTATCCCGTCTATCTGGACAAAAGCGCCGAAAACTGGGAGATCATCGCAATCAGTGCAGGAAAACGCGGCGAGCAGATCATGCTTGCACCAGCGGACCTCATACAGGCTGTCCATGCTGTTGTGACAAAAATAGCAAAATGACAGTTTTATTTTAACATATTCCGCATGATTTATAAAATATTTAATAGAGAGGCGATTGATTTGAAGTATAAGAGTACACGCGGCAACGCACAGAGCATGGATTCAGCAGAGGCGATCATTGCAGGTCTTGCAGATGATGGCGGTCTTTTCGTACCAACCGGGCTGCCAAAGGTTGATGGGGCATTCATTGAGGAACTCACCGGATGTTCTTATGAAGAGCGGGCAAAACGTGTTTTGAGCTGCTTCCTTACCGATTATACGCCGGATGAGATTGCTGGCTGTGTCGGGCGGGCCTACGGCAATAAAAAGTTTGACAATGAAAAGATCGCACCGGTTACCATGTTCGATGATGTTTCTGTTTTGGAGCTCTGGCATGGACCAACGAGTGCCTTTAAGGATATGGCGCTGCAGCTTCTGCCGCAGCTCATGAGCACTGCTTTGAAAAAGACGGGGGAGAAAAGTCAGGTGCTCATCCTTGTAGCGACTTCCGGGGATACGGGCAAGGCAGCTCTTGAAGGCTTCAAGGATGTTGAGCAGATCAAGATTCTCGTGTTCTATCCGGAGGGCGGCGTAAGCAAAATCCAGCGTTTACAGATGCTCACGCAGCAGGGAGGCAATGTTTCTGTTATGGCGGTCAAGGGAAATTTCGATGATGCACAAAGCGGCGTCAAGGAAATTTTCAGTGACGAGAGGTTCAACCGCATTTTAGCCGATTCCGGGGTGAAGCTTTCCTCTGCGAATTCTATCAACTGGGGACGCCTTGTACCGCAGATTGTTTACTATTTCAGCGCCTATGCAGATCTTCTGCAGGCGGGCAGAATCAAGCCGGGTGAGGAAATCAACTTTACGGTGCCGACCGGGAATTTCGGCGATATCCTTGCAGGTTTCTATGCGAAGCAGATGGGACTTCCTGTGCATCAGCTGATCTGCGCGTCGAATTCCAATAATGTATTGACGGATTTCCTGCGTACAGGCGTTTATGACCGTAACCGTGATTTCTACAAGACGATTACGCCATCGATGGATATCCTGATTTCAAGCAATCTGGAACGCCTGCTGTACCATATGACGAATGACACGGCAAAGGTCAGCGGCTGGATGACCGAGCTTGCAGAGAATGGACGCTATGATGTCGGCAAGGAACTCCTGCAGGAAATCCAGGGAACTTTCTGGGCAGACTGGGCGAACGATAAGCAAACGGAAAATACGATAAATCGTGTTTACGAGGCGAAGGGATACGTGCCGGATACCCATACGGCTGTGGCCTGGTC
>CAZTAP010000023.1:0-22754 GCA_964611665.1 uncultured Selenomonadaceae bacterium
TCCTGATTAAAGACGGGAAAATCATTGCCGGACATTCGGCGAAGCGCGAACAAAGCAAGATCATGGCTGTGCGCAGGGCTATTTTTATTTTGCCAGGCCATGCAGAAGAGGTCCGCGCGGCGATTGAAGAGGTGAGTCCGCATCGCATATTGATCCTGGGTACTTCAGAGAATATGGTACATAAGATCGCCAAGATCCTCCAGCTTCCTGCAATCGCCAAAATCGTCCATATTGAGGATATTGCCACGAAGCGCGAGATGGCGAAGGCGCAGCATTGCCGCCTGAAGGAAGGAAAGCACATCATTCCGGTGCCGACAATTGAGCTTAAACCGCATTTTTCTGGCTATCTCATTGATCCAATCCAGTCCTTTTTCAAGAAGTCGAGTACACGGCGCCGGCGCCTGGGGGAAAAGTCGATTGTCCGTCCGGTTTTCAGCTATTACGGGAAGCTTGTCATTGATGATTCTGCGATAAAATCCATTGTTGCGCGGATCATCGGGGAAAAAGACTATGTAACGAAGATGGGAGCTATTCGTGTACACCATATCTGGAAGGGCGATGAGGATTGCGGGCTGGAGATTTCCTGTGAGGTCGTGTTGAACTATGGGAACCACATACCGACGCTGATCCGTCAGGCACAGGAAAAGGTTCGCGAATCGATCGAATATATGACGGGTATGATTGTACGGGAAGTAAATATTATGGTCAAAGCACTTCATGTCGAGGCATAAAAAATGTCCTGCCGTTTGGCAGGACATTTTTATGCCTATTTTACAGCTGCGTCAGCAGGATTTTCAGTGCAATCTGCTTTTCAGAAGGAAGCTCTCTCAGAAGCTTTAACAAATGAGGATCCAATTCGCTTTCTTCAGAATCTTTTTCCATATTGAGCTGCTTTTTATCAGAGATGTGGTCGAGGTCTTCGATTTTTATGTTCAGTGCATAGCAGATCTTCAGAACATTGTCCATGGCTGCGCCCCCAACGGAACCATTCAGGATGGACAGCAATGTAGTGTATGGCATATGGATGAGCTTGGCGAATTCTTTTAGATTGTAGCCGTGTGATTTGATCAGTGACTTGATGTAATCTTCTCTTGTCAACCTATACACCTCTTATTCTCTACCTGCGATTTAATGTCTACTAAGATTATACAAGGAAATTCGAAAAAAGAAAAGTATTCTTAGAAAAAAATAGACATTGTTACAAAGCTGACTATGGTTTGCAATGAAAAAATGTCCTTTTAATTACAGAAAATAATAAAAAGTCCCAAAACGAAATATTATTAATAAAATATCTGGCATTTCGTATTGACTAATTCGAAATAATGTAATATTATAGATAAAGAAGATGAAATTTAGTACTGCGTTGCATTTCAGAAACGGTAAAATGTATTGAATTGCCTTAAATAGATGCAATTACGTATTACTGTGGAAATTGTCTAAAAATTGACGGAATGAAATATTTTGTGAAATGGGGAATAAACATGGAAAAGGCAGCAGTCATTGTTATCGGCGGCGGAGCTACCGGTGTGGGGATTTTACGGGATCTAGCCATGCGCGGCGTGGATGTCCTGCTGGTTGAAAAACGGGATCTTGTGAACGGAGCGAGCTCACGTTATCATGGCCTGCTGCATAGCGGAGCACGATATGCAGTAAAGGATCAGGAAGCGGCTAAGGAATGTATTGAGGAGAATCAGATCCTGCGCCGTATCGGCAAGTCGTGTGTAGAGGCATCGGGCGGCATGTTCATCCGGCTCGATTCGGATGATCCGGATTTTGAAGGAAAATGGGTCGATGGATGCAAGGCCAGCGGGATTGAAGCGATTCCGATTACGCTGGAAGAAGCGCATCTGCTTGAGCCGCATCTTTCACCGCATGTTGTTTCGGCTTACAAAGTACCGGATGCTGCGATTGATGGTTTCCGGATGTCCTGGCAGAATGTTGAATCAGCAAAGCGTTATGGCGGCAGAATCAAGACTTATACAGAGGTCATTAAGATTTTATCGCAGAATGGACAGATTCAGGGAATCCGCGTAAGAGATTATTTTACGAAAGAGGAATATGATATCTCGTGCGATATCCTGGTCAATGCGGCAGGTGCATGGTGTGAAAAGATTGCACAGCTTGCAGGGCTTGAGGTTCCGGTACAGCCGGACAAGGGAACGCTGCTTGCGTTCAATCAGCGCATCACAAGCCATGTCGTCAATCGCCTGCATAAGCCTTCGGATGGTGATATTTTCGTACCGCACGGCTCCATCACAATCCTGGGAACGACTTCCATGAGCATTCCGGATCCGGAGGATACGAGCACTGCACGCGAGGAAGTAGAAAAGCTGCTGAAAGTTGGCGAACAGACTTTTGAGCATTTGCGCGACTTCCGTCTCCTGCGTGCTTTTGCCGGCTCTCGTCCATTGTATAGTCCGGGCGGTGCAAAAGGGCGCGGCGCATCACGCGGATTTGTCATTCTGGATCATGCGAAGGAAGGACAGTCCGGCATGATGACCATCGTCGGAGGAAAGTTTACAACGTACCGTCTCATGGCAGAACGCATCACTGATCAGATTTGTGAAAAGCTCAATGTCAAGGCGGTTTGCCGTACGGCAGAGGAGCCGCTGGTGCCGGAGGTTCCGGAACAGCAGAGAAAGGCAGCCCGGAAGTACTTCCCTTCCTTCGGTACGGACCTTGCTGCAACGCGGCTTGGACCTGAGCGCTTTGAACGTCTTGTCGGACGTTTGGAGCGTGAGCCGGAAAAACGCGAAATCGTTTGTGAGTGCGAAAATGTTACCCTTGCAGAGATCGAGGAAATTGCCGCAGATCTGAACAGCCATACGATCAATGATGTGCGTCGCCGCACGCGTATGGGTATGGGTACCTGCCAGGGAAACTTCTGTGCATTGCGCGGTGCTGCTTTGTTTGCAAAGTATGGCCGCAATGAAGAGTCCAGGGATTCACTTGCACAGATGAGCCAGTTCCTGCAGGGACGCTGGAAGGGAATCCGTCCGGTATTACTGGGACGTTCGCTTCGTGAAACAGAAATGACCAGAGCTCTGTACGAGCTTTCGTTCAATATAAATGGAGGTAGACCGGAATGAATCATTCAGATGTTGTTGTAATAGGCAGTGGCTTCGCAGGGCTCATGGCAGCTCTGGTAAGTGCCTGCCAGAAGAAAAGCGTGACTGTGCTTGCTTATGGTGCGGGCAGCTTTCCTTTGAACAGCGGAGTCGTTGATATCCTGGGATACGATAAGGACCATAAAGCGGTTGCCTCTCCATTGGCAGCGCTTAAGGATTTGCCGGCGGAGCATCCTTATCATAAGATCGGCCAGAAGACTATCGAACAGGCTGTTGAGTTTTTCCTCGGATTTACGAAGGCGCAGGGTTATGCCTATACAGGCTCACTCGACAAGCAGCAGTGGCTGCCGACACCGGCCGGCACACTGAAACCGTCCTGTCTCGTTCCGGAATCCATGCAGGCACAGGCTCTGCACGAAAAAGAAATCGTGCTGGTCGGTGTGAAAGGCCTGAAGGATTATTATGCAGATATTGCTGCAGAGAATCTTAAGAAATGGCTGGGACTGAAGCAGGAAATCAAGACGACAGAACTCGATACAGGCCTGAAAGACGGTCGTGACCTGACTACACTGGACGTTGCACGCTGGATGGATACGGAAAAGGGCGCTGAAGAATGTGTACGTCAGCTGAAACCATTCGGCGGTCCGGATAAGGTGTTCATTATGCCGCAGATTCTTGGCACGCGTAAGCTGGCTATCTATGAAAAACTGGAAAGCAGCCTGGAAACGAAAATCGTGGAATCTACAGGGATGCCGCCATCTGCCAATGGCCTGCGTCTCCGGGATTTGCTGCTTGAGGCTTTGCGTGAGCTCGGGGTAAGTATTGTAGAAAATACCCGGGTTGAGGGATTTGCTGCAGAACATGGGAAATGTCAGGCAGTCATTGCAAAAGGTGCAGTGCGTGCCAGAAAATATTATGCGGATAAGTTTATTCTGGCAACAGGCGGCTTCTATAGCGGCGGCATTGTCATGCGTGATTTCGGCGATGCCAAAGAGGTCGTTTTCGGCCTGCCGGTTGAGCTGGAGGAAGATCCGGAGAAATGGAGCGATGCAGATCTTTTTGCAGAGCAGGCTTTCGCTAAGACCGGAGTGCGTACGAATGATTCCCTGCAGCCTGTCGATGCGAAGGGGAACTGTATTTTCACGAATGTCTATGCGGCTGGACGGATTTTGAGCGGATATGATTTCTGCTATGAGCATTCTGGCAACGGCGTAGCCCTGGCATCTGCCTATAAAGCGGCCATGGCCTGAGGAGGGAGTATAGTAGAAATGAAGAACGCGATAGAATCGATGGAAATAGAAGAAAGAGCAAAGGATACAGCCGATCATTGCATAGCCTGTACCTCTTGCGTGGCAAGCTGCCCGGTAACTGCGGCAACCAATAAGTTTGGTGGTCCGAAGCTGGTTGGACCGGCACACAGCCGCATGCAGTTCGCAGAAGGTGATATTGAGAAAAGCCTGGATTTCTGCTCGAACTGCAAGAATTGTGAGATTACCTGTCCGTCTGGTGTTGCTGTATCGACACTCAATATGCTGCAGCGTGGTGCTTACTATCGTACGCATCCGCATTCCCAGCGGGATGATATGCTTGCGCATGGCGAGCGCATGGCAAAGCTGGTACGCAAGCTGCCGTTCGGTGTATGGGGAGCCAATCTTGGGATGAAGATCGGCAAACAGCTGGGAATCTTCAAGCAGATCGGTATTGCCGGAGAACGTAATATGCCGGCATATGCATCCAGGTCCTTTATGGAACGGTTCAAGGAAATCAAACAGACACCATATGATAAAAAAGTAGTGTTTTTCCCAGGCTGCTTCATCAACGATAATGATCCGGAAGTCGGTGTGGCTTTTGTAAAGGTGATGCAGGCAAATCATTATGAAGTCGTTGTGGATAAGGAATTCGTATGCTGCGGCTCGCCGCTCGTTGTTACGGGCTATCTCGATGAGGCGAAGGAACATGCGGATAAAAACGTAGATCGCCTGCTTTACTGGCAGTCCAAAGGCTATCCGGTCGTTGCCTGCTGTACAAGCTGTTCCCTGATGCTCAAGCAGGAATATCATGAGCTCTTTGATGAGCCGAAAATGGCACAGGCAGCGCAGGCGGTATATGATTCCTTTGAATTCCTGGATATATTGGCTGAGAAAAAGGAGCTTTCTCTGGAGTTCAGTCCCCTGCAGCATGAATATATCTATCATGCACCGTGCCATCTGCGGGCACAAGGCATCGGTCTGCCGGCCCTGGAAATCCTGCGCCAGATTCCAGGCCTCAGGATCGAGAATGCCGATGCTGGCTGCTGCGGTATGTCAGGCAACTATGGCTTCAAGGAAGACAAATATGAAGTTTCCATGAAGGTCGGCGAGAAACTTTTCCATCGGATTGAAAAGAGTATAGGAGAAAAGGTCGTTTCAGATTGTGGTACTTGCCGCTTGCAGATCGAACATGCGACGGGCAGGGAAACCTGTCATCCAATGCAGATCCTTGCAGAGGCTTATCAAAAATAAACCGGATGCAAATGATGCATCCGAGGCTGCATGAAGCCGCAATGATCAGCTTCGTTCTTTGAGGGACCATTGATTTCTGTGGTTTCATAGTAAGAAGAGGAGTGTGCAAGATGAGAAGAATTGTTTTGCTTTGTTCCGCCGGTGTTTCAACGAACCTGCTGGTTCGCCGGATGGAACATGAGGCGGCCCGCCTAGGGTATCCGTGTTCAGTGTGTTTCTACCCACTGGCCGAGATCAAGGAGGCTGTGGAGTTTGCTGACGTTTTGCTGCTTGCGCCGCAATCGGCACATCAGCTCGCAGACATCAAGGTTCGTTATCCGGATATTCCGGCGGAGGTAATTCCGCAGCAGCTGTATGCTTCGATTAATGCAGAAGCGATTCTTGATTTGGCACAAAAGGTATCAGGTGACTATTGATCACCTCTTCCTTTTCGATAAAATTTTCAAATAAATATAAATAAAGAGAGGATTTTTGTAATGAAGAAACAGTATGTAATGGCTTTAGACGCAGGTACTACCAGCAATCGTGCAATTATTTTCGATCAGGACTCCAAGATTGTAGGTGTTTCCCAGAAAGAATTCACGCAGTACTTCCCGAAAGCTGGCTGGGTTGAGCATGATGCAGAAGAAATCTGGAGCAGCATGTCGACCGTCATGAAGGAAGCTGTTGAGCAGTCTGGTATCGTAGCAAGCGATATCTCTGCAATCGGTATTACAAACCAGCGCGAAACGGCTGTTGTCTGGGATAAGAATACGGGACGTCCGGTATATAATGCAATTGTATGGCAGTCACGTCAGACGGCCGGCATCTGTGAAGAGCTCAAAAAACAGGGGCTTGTTGATGAGTTCAAAGATAAGACGGGTCTTCTCATTGATGCATATTTCTCCGGCACAAAGGTAAAATGGATCCTTGATAATGTAGAAGGCGCACGCGAAAAAGCAGAAAAGGGCGATTTGCTCTTTGGTACGATCGATACCTGGCTGATTTGGAAGCTTACAGGCGGCAAGGCACATGTAACGGATTATTCCAATGCCTCCCGTACGCTCATGTATAACATCAATACCCTTGAATGGGATGAAAAACTTCTGGAATATCTCACGGTACCAAAATCCATGCTGCCGGAGGTCCATCCGTCCAGTGAAGTCTATGGCTACACGGTTCCGTCCGTCATCGGTGCATCTGTACCGGTTGCAGGTGCGGCTGGTGACCAGCAGGCTGCCCTCTTCGGTCAGAACTGCTTCGAGCCGGGCATGGCAAAGAACACCTATGGCACAGGCTGCTTCCTGCTCATGAATACGGGTACGGAAATCCATAAATCCAAGAATGGTCTGGTAACAACGATTGCCTGGGGTCTTGATGGCAAGGTTGAGTATGCTCTGGAAGGTTCCATCTTTGTTGCGGGCTCTGCAATCCAGTGGCTGCGTGATGGTATCCGTCTCGTAGATTCTGCACCGGATTCCGAGTGGGTGGCCAAGAAAGTCAAGGATACCGCTGGCGTTTATGTTGTACCGGCATTCGTAGGACTTGGCGCTCCGTACTGGGATATGAACGCACGCGGCACGATCATCGGCATCACGCGTGGTACGACCAAGGCACATATCGTACGTGCAACGCTTGATTCTATGGCATATCAGACAAGAGATGTACTGAGTGCAATGGAAGCTGATTCCGGCAATAAGCTCGCAGCACTCAAAGTTGATGGCGGCGCAGTTGCCAACAACCTGCTTATGCAGTTCCAGGCAGATCTTCTCGATGTTCCGGTAGATCGTCCGCAGATCATTGAGACAACGGCTCTTGGCGCAGCATATCTCGCTGGTCTGGCTGTCGGCGTATGGAACAATAAGGAAGAGCTCAAAAAGAGCTGGAAGCTTGATACGCGCTTCGAGCCGCAGATGGAAAGAGCACAGGCAGACAAGCTTTATAAGGGCTGGCGCAAGGCTGTTCAGCATTCCATGCATTGGCTGGATGACGAAGAAGAGTAAGATTTACGGATAGTGATGATGGTGCGGTCTGCCTTCTGCACAGAGGGCAGGCTGCAAAACAAAAACGAAATGAAAGAAGGATAAATCATGGACAATTTACTCGGTGAGTTTGTAGGAACCTTAGTACTTATCGTTTTTGGATGTGGCGTCTGTGCTAACTTGACGCTTGATAAATCTAAAGGTGTAGGCGGCGGCTGGATCTGTATAGCCGTTGGCTGGGGTTTTGCTGTAACGCTTGGTGTATTCACAGCAACGACGCTTGGTGCTCCGCAGGGCGATTTGAATCCAGCGGTAACGCTTGGCAAGACGATGCTCGGCATTTATACAGTACCTCAGTTCTTTGCAACTTCTGTAGCACAGCTTATTGGCGGTATCTGCGGCGCAGCTATTGTCTGGCTTGCTTATCTGCCGCACTGGGCTGAAACGGAAAATCAGCCGGCAAAGCTTGGTATCTTCTGCACGGCACCAGCAATCCGCAGCCCGTTTGCAAACTTCCTTTGCGAGTTCATTGCTACATTCTTCCTGATGTTCTGCATTTGGACGATTTTCTCCAAGCAGGTCGGTGCAATGCCGGCTGGCTATGGGCCTTATATCGTTGGTGTTTTGATCTGGGCACTCGGCCTGAGCCTTGGTGGTCCTACCGGATATGCAATGAACCCGGCTCGTGACCTTGGCCCGAGAATCGCACATGCAATCCTGCCAATCGCTGGTAAAGGCGGTTCGGACTGGGGCTATGCATGGGTACCAGTTTTTGGACCACTTTGCGGTGCAGCTTTTGCTTATGTTGTTTCTAAAGCTTTAGGCATGTTCTGATTCGCGTCCCCCTCTTTGAGAAAATCTCCCCTGGTTTTCTCGGGATTCCCTAATAAATGAATGGACAAAAGCCCCTTGGATTGCCGGATGGCATTCGAGGGGTTTTTGTTGTGCAATCTTTGTACTGCCCTGCTCCAGCGCAGATTTAAGAAAATTAACATAAGCGCATAAATTCAATGGAGAAATAATGCGATAAGAAAAATGTTATGCTATAATGGAGGAGTGAATCAATTAATGAGTAGGGGACGTTCATAAAGAAGGGGTTTTTACATGCAGAAAAAGTATATTCTGGCGCTGGATTCAGGAACAGTAAAAAATCGCGCTGTTATTTTTGATGAACAGGCAAATATTGTTTCTGTTGTGAAAAAGGAACTGACCACATATCATCCGCAGCCGGGATGGATCGAGCAGGATGCAGAGGAAATCTGGAGTGCGCAGCTTTGGGCTGCTGAGCGTGCAATCTATGAGGCGGGAATCCGCAAGTCAGAAATCGTAGCCATCGGTGTGACGAATCAGCGTGAGACGACCGTGGTCTGGAATCGTCACAATGGACGGCCAATCTATCCGGCCATCAGCTGGCAGTCCAGGCAGACACGGGAAATTTGCGAGAAGATCAAGGCGGATGGCATGGAAGAGGAGTTTCGGCAGAAAACCTCGCTGGTGGTAAATCCGTACTTCTCGGCAACGAAGATCCGCTGGATTCTGGAGAAGGTTCCGGGAGCCATGGAACTTGCCAAAAAAGGCGATTTGCTTTTTGGCACGATTGATACCTGGCTCATGTGGAAGCTCAGCGGCGGGGAGATTTTTGCGACGGACTATTCCAATGCTTCCCGTACGATGCTCTACCATCTGCGTAAGCTGAAGTGGGATAAGAATTTGCTGCGTCATATGGGAATCCCGATTTCCATGATGCCGGAGGTGCATCCTTCCAGCCATATTTACGGTACGACTTCGGCTTCGGTGTTTGGGCTGAAGATTCCGATTGCCGGAGATATCGGCAATCAGCAGGCCGACTTGTTCGGACAGGCTTGCTTTGATAAAGGCATGGCGAAAAATACTTATGGCGAGGGCTCTTTCTTTCTATTGAATACCGGACAGGAATACGTTTATTCCCAGAACGGGCTGATCACAACGATAGCCTGGGGGATCGGGGATGAGATTACCTATGCGCTGGAAGGCAGCGTGTTCGTATCCGGCGCAGCGCTGGAATGGCTGAAAAATCGTCTGGGGGTGCTTCATTCGCTGCAGGAGTCAGAATGGATGGCACGTCATGTTGACGATACGCATGGTGTTTATTTTGTGCCGGCATTCCGGGGACTTTCTGCGCCTTACTGGGAGATGCAGACGACGGGGATGCTCATCGGACTGCGTGAGGATACAGAAAAAGAACACATTGTACGTGCAGCATTGGCTGCCATGGCATATCAGGTCCGTGATGTTTATGAAGCAATCATTTCAGATGCCAATGCGGCAATTTCAGAGCTGCGGGTTGATGGCGGCGCAAGCCGGAACAATCTGCTCCTGCAGATTCAGGCAAATGTGCTCGGCATTCCTGTGCTGCGTGCGCAGGATGAGGAAACAACGGCACTTGGCGCTGCTTATATGGCGGGTCTGGCTACCGGGGTATGGAACAGCCTTGAGGAGATTCGCGCGCTCTGGCGTGAAGATGCAAGATTCGAGCCTTTTATGACAGAGGAAGAGCGCGAAGCAGCCTATGATGGCTGGCAGAATGCTGTGTCACATGCGATGGGCTGGTCGAAAGGCTGAGTCTGGAGAAATCATACAAAAGACGGCTGCAGAAATGCAGCCGTCTTTTGTATGAGAAACGCAGAAAAGCCATTGCTTTCGCAATGGCTTAATAACAAAATGGCTGGGGTAGCTGGACTCGAACCAACGCATGCGGGATTCAGAATCCCGTGCCTTACCAACTTGGCGATACCCCAAAGGTTTAGTGCTGAACACTTAGCGTGTCAACAATTAATAATTATAACGACTTTGCCGGAAAGTGTCAAGGGGTATTTTGCAAAATCATAAATTATTTTGCTTTATGCTTGTATTTCTCAGGGAAGCTTATCCAGATAGACCGTGCTGTGCAGGTAGATTTCAAAGGTTCTTGGCCATGGATAACTGATATCCGCGCTGAGCTCACGTACACGAAGCTTCAGCGGCCCGTCCGGGGTATGGATGGAAAAAGGTTTGCGAAAGGCTGCAGTGTTTTTGTAAGTGACGATGCGCGTATTCATTGCTTCCCGCAGCATGTCGGTTGCCCAGAGATAGTTATGTTCGAGGTCGAGATCATAGACATTGGCATAGCCTGCTTTTTTTATGCTCGTGTTGACCAGGGTGATGACATCTTTCAAATAGTAGTAATCTTCCAGATAGCGGTTGTTCAGAAAGACAAGATTGCTCTGATATAATGCAAGCAGGTCTGCCTGATTCCCTGCTTTCCGATAACCGAGCGTGAAAAGGCCGGCTTCGCTCATTGCCGTGCCGATCGAGTTGCTGGTGGTATTCCAGCCAGCGTAGGCAATGAGCTGGTTCAGCGGGATTTCCTGTTTGATGAGTATAGGCAGCAGGGTCTCATGGGCATCGAAATGTTTGCTCAGATCGACAAGTGCAACATTTTTTCCTTCGGCAAGGAATTGAGCGATGCGGGCTGCACTTTTTTCGCGGCTGCTGAGGTTTTCTTCCGTGCCGCAGGAGATGAAGAGAATATAATCGGCACCATCAGGCGAGGCAGTACGTTCTCCCTGCAGCATATGCAGTTTTTCCCGAACGGTTTCTTCCACGGATACTGCCATATAAGGCATGATTGATGCGGGTGTTTCCGGTGTATTGTATTCGACGTAGACCATGGGAGGATGCTGTTGTTTCCTGGCTTCGATTTCTGTGAGCAGCGTCAGCGCGATTTCATCTGCACCGTGTGTGATGGAAACCTGGGAATCTGTTATCTCATGTTTGCTCAAAAAGGTGCGCAGCCGTCTTTTTTCGATGTTTGGGATGCTGTATTTTTCCCCGTCATCCTGTCCGATGATCAGGCGCTGCAGGGTGCCTTCCTGCGCGAGCAGGCTCAGCTGTTCGTTCAGTTCTGTGTTTTGCCGGAAAAGCTCCTGATATTGCTGCAGGCTGCCCGGTGAGATCTTTGCTTCGACGGCTTCAAGCTCCTGCCGATCGGAATCACTGCCTGACTGTTCATAGCGGTCAACGAGCCGGGAATATTTCAAGAGGTTTTTGTTGTCCTCATAGCCATCGATGCTGGCCGGTGGTGTCATACGGGGCAGAATGTTGAAGGCGTAGATCGGCACCTCCGGATGCTCTGCGTGCAGCCGGCGCAGGAAGTCCAGCAGGGCAGTCATTTCAGCTGGTGTTTTATTGGCTTCACGGGCTGCAAGCAGGCCGCCGTAAAGCAGCTGGTCAATTGAGAGGATCATGGCATCGCAGCCCTCGATATTCTCTTCCAGCCAGGGAGCAAGTGCTTTCGTGTCACCTGGCTGCGTATAATAATCCTGGATCTCGCCTGGCGGGGTAAGGATTTCTGCTCCGGCAAGCTCTCCGGCATCCAGTACGAATTTTCGGCAGGGTGGTCTGCCGTCCAGAGGAACCAGCAGGATCTTTTGCGTCTTTTGCGGAGCTGCAGCAACAGGGGCGGAGGAACAGGCCGGATGGATAAGGAAATTATAACAGCCAATGCTGGCACAAATGAATAAAAATAAGAAAAATATACGGTATTTCAAGGGAAATCCTCCTGCATTTCACAAACTATGCTTTTTATTATAGCATAGGATGGTTCACGAGAAGAGGAAAATATGGTAAAATGAAGGATGTTTAGATGTTTGCTTTAGAAAACTCATTTGGAGTGAAACAATAACTATGAGAATCATTACGGGATCAGCTAAGGGCTGCCGGCTGAAAGCACCAAAGGGGCAGGATACCCGGCCTACGGCTGATCGGATAAAGGAATCCTTGTTCAACATCCTTGGTACAAGGGTGCTGGAACAGGAAGTGCTGGACATTTTTGCCGGAACGGGCAATCTTGGTCTGGAAGCCCTGAGCCGGGGGGCTGCGTCTGCTGTGTTCATTGATCAGGCAACTGCAGCATTGATTCGGGAAAATGCGGAGCATACGCATTTATCCGAAAAGGCAGAGATCCTGCGGGGAGATGTTTTTCAATACCTGCAGCGTTTTGCAGTCTCCGGGCGCCGGTTTGGGCTTATTTTCTGTGATCCGCCTTATCATAAGGGACTTTGGGAGAGGGCTTTGCTTTTTTTTGATTCTGCAGAGGTTTTAGCTGCGGAGGGGATGCTTATTGTAGAGCATGGCCGTGATGAAAATGTTCTGCCTGAGCTGCAGAGGCTTGAGCGGATACGGAATCAGACCTATGGCTCAACAACACAGCTGAGTATTTTTTGTTACCGACAGGATGCAGGAGGCGGAGCTGAATGAAGATCGCTGTATGCTCAGGAAGCTTTGATCCGGTGACTAATGGTCATATTGATATTTTTGAGCGGGCCAGCCGGATGTTTGATGAGCTGATCATCGGGGTATTCCATAATATAAAAAAAGAGCCTTTTTTTACGGTAGAGGAGCGGGTGGCTTTGCTCAGGGAAGCGACCAGCCATATCGGAAATCTGCGGGTAAGCTCTTTTGATGGTCTGCTGCCAGACTATATGCATGCGCATGGTGCAACGGTCATTGTGCGGGGCTTGCGTTCTGTAACTGATTATGAGTATGAGCAGAAGTCCGAGCAGATGCTCAAGTTCATTGCGCCGGATATTGAGACCGTGTTTTTGCTGACGAATCCCAAATATTCTTTTGTAAGCTCTTCCGGGGTGCGTGAGCTCGCAAGTTTTCATGGCCCGGTCACAGGATTGGTGCCGGATTGTGTGGAAAAAGCCATAAAACAGCGTTTCCTTAGGAAAGAAAAAAATAATCATTAAACTATAGAAAAATAGAAAGTGGGCAGGAAAATGGCTGTAAAAGATATTTTAGATTCAATCGAGAATTTGGTAGTAGAATCCCGGCGTATGCCGCTCCTGAATAAGAGCCTCATTGACGAAACAGACCTTATTCATCTGGTGGATGAACTCAGACAGGAGCTGCCGCTTGAGCTTCAGCGCGCGGAAAAGATCATGCAGGATAAACAGAAGATCCTGGATGATGCGCAAACCGAGGCAGACAAAATCCTGGAACAGGCCAAGGAATATGCGATGAAGCTTACCGATGAAAATGAAATTGTTGTGCAGGCACAGGAAAAGGCAAAGACCATCATGCAGCAGACCCAGGCACAGGAGAAGGACATCATGGACAAGACCATGACGAATGCGAAGCAGCTCAGGGATGATGCGGATCAATATGCAAATCAGGTGTTTGATCATCTTATCGCGAATGTGGGAAGTGCACTGCAAGTCGTTCAGCAGGCGAAGGCAGATTTGAACAGCAATAAAGAATCGTAAGAGGGACGCTGCCTGGCAGCGTCTTTTTTTCTTGACCTGGAGCTGGCTCTATGGTGTACGATGTATCGTATCAATGCAGGACTTGGAGTGATTTTTTTGAATGAGCATGAATTGAAGGAACTGCTGGATGGCTATAAGGAAGGCAGTGTTTCTCTGGAATCGGCCCTTGGTACCCTGAAAAATCTGCCCTATGAAGATATGGGATTTGCCTCGGTTGACCATCATCGTCAGCTGCGGCAAGGTTTTCCTGAGGTGATCTATGCGGAAGGGAAAACAAAGGAGCAGGTCAGGGATATCCTGCTGGCTTTATATCAGGATGGCAGTGCGAATCTCATTGCGACGCGTGCGGATCGTGAAAAATACGATTTTGTACAGCAGGCATTGCCGGAAGCGAAATACAATGAACTGGCGCGTATGATCTATGTGGAGCGTTCTGTTATACAAAAGGACGAAAAGCATAAAATCCTGATTCTTTGCGCAGGAACCAGCGATCTTCCTGTTGCGGAAGAAGCAAGGCTTACGGCAGAACTCATGGGCAATACCGTAGAGCATTGCTATGATGTCGGAGTTGCAGGAATCCATCGGCTTTTTGCACATCGGGACAAGATCGATGCAGCAAATGTCATCGTGGTCATTGCAGGCATGGAGGGAGCTCTGGCCAGTGTGGTCGGCGGACTGACGGCCAAGCCGGTCATTGCAGTGCCAACGAGTGTAGGCTATGGGGCCTCCTTCCATGGCCTCGCAGCACTGTTATCGATGCTGAACTGCTGTGCTGCAGGTGTGTCCGTGGTAAATATTGATAATGGCTTTGGCGCAGGTGCCTTGGCCAGCAAAATAAATCAGATGAGGTAATGAAGATGAAAGCAATATATCTGGATTGTTTCGCGGGAATCAGCGGCAATATGCTGCTCGGTGCTTTTTTACAGGCGGGTGTTCCGCAGGCATATCTGCGCGAGCAGCTGTCAAGACTTCCTGTGGCAGATGAATTTATCCTGCATATCGATGAAGTGAAGAAGAATGGCATTGCCGCTCTTTATGTGGATGTGGAGCTGACCGGCCAGGATGCACCGCATGATGGACATGAACATGAATATGGACATGAACATGCGCATACACATGGACACGAACAGATCCATCATCATGCCCATGTGCATCGTACGATGAAGGATATCCGCAGCATGCTGCAGCACTCTTCACTGGACACAGAGGTGAAGCAGAAGGCTTTACTGATTTTTGAGGCTGTTGCTGCGGCAGAAGGAAAAGTCCATGGCATGCCGCCGGAAGACGTGCATTTCCATGAGGTAGGCGCAGTGGATTCCATCGTGGATATTGTCGGTACAGCAGTCTGCCTGGATTATCTGGAGATTCAAAAGGTCTTTGTATCCAGACTCAACACGGGCAGTGGTTTTGTCAAGTGTGCGCATGGCACTATGATGGTGCCTGCACCGGCAACTGCGGAGCTTCTGAAAGGGCTGCCGACTTATCATGCAGGGGCGGAGAAGGAGCTTACGACGCCGACGGGGGCGGCCGTAGTACGTGCGCTGGCAGAATATGCAGAGAGCCTGCCACAGGAATTCCAGGTGCAGAGCATTGCCTATGGCGCAGGGACATGGGAGCTTGAACTACCGAATGTATTGCGCCTTTATTTCGGGGAGTATAAAGGAACCCATCAGAATCTGCGCTATTTGCTGGAGATGAATATCGATGATATGAATCCACAGATCTTTGGCTATGCCTCGGAGCTTTTATTTGCAGCCGGGGCGCTGGATGTCTGGACCACACCGATTTTTATGAAGAAGAACCGTCCGGCGCAGACGCTGTCCGTTTTGGTGGATATTGCACATAAAGAGGCCTGCATCGATATTTTGTTCCGGGAAACCACGAGCATCGGCATGCGGGTCATCCCCATCGATCAGCGCGTGGAGGCTGTGCGCCATACGGCTATGGTTCATACGAAGTATGGTGAGGTGAGCTGTAAAGTCAGTGCCTACAAGGGACAGCTCGTATCGATTTCTGCAGAATATGAAGACTGCCGGCGTCTTGCGCTTGAACATGATGTTCCGTTCAAGGAAGTGCAGCAGGAGGCTCTGAGCGAGCTGCGCAGCCGGTTGTGATCAGGAGAAGCAAAATGGAAAAACTGGAAAAATTATTGGAAACGATTCGTTCCTATGGCAGCCTTGCCGTTGCCTTTTCCGGGGGTGTAGACAGTTCCGTGCTTACGAAGGCAGCTGCACTTG
Organism: uncultured Selenomonadaceae bacterium; assembly: GCA_964611665.1. Lineage (GTDB taxonomy): Bacteria > Bacillota > Negativicutes > Selenomonadales > Selenomonadaceae > CAZTAP01. The sequence continues at coordinate 16,055 of CAZTAP010000023.1, forward strand.
CCCTGGACGGGCGGGCGGCTGCGGTTACAGCCGTCTCGGAACTTCTGCCGGAACAGGAACTTGGAGATGCGCGCAGGATTGCTGTTCTTGCGGGCATACGCCATGAAATCATTGAGGCCAGGGATTTGGATTCAACGGAGCTCGTGCGCAACGATAAGGAACGCTGCTATTATTGCAAGAAGCGCCGCTTCAGGATGCTCTGTGACTGGGCAGCGGCGAATGGCTATGCGTTTGTTGCGGATGGTTCGAATCTCGATGATCAGGGGGATTACCGGCCTGGGATGAAGGCCATTGCAGAACTTGCACCAAAGGTCGTATCGCCTTTTGTGGTCTGTGGCTGGACGAAACAGGATATCCGCCGTCAGGCGAAAGATTGGAATCTTCCCGTCTGGGACAAGCCGAGTGCAGCATGTCTGGCTTCACGTGTGGAGTATGGCATAGCACTTACGGCAGAACGCCTGCAGCAGGTTGAGGCAGCCGAGGAAATGCTGAAGAAGTATCTTTCTGGTCAGCTCCGCGTGCGCCATCATGGCAGCCTGGCCCGCATTGAGCTGGAGCAGAAGGATATGGAGGCTTTCTGGCAGCATCGTGAGGAGCTCACGGGAGCAATCAAGGAAACTGGCTTCACTTACGTGACGCTGGACCTGGAAGGCTATCGGATGGGGAGCCAGAATGAAGTTTTGCAGAAGAAATAGGATGTGTTCCGACGGATACACATTTCTTTGTAAATATGCTATATTTATATAGAAATGAATAGAAGGAGGAGATTGGATTGAAGATTGCAATGGCGAATGACCATGCTGGTACGAAACTGAAGGAAGAAATCAAAAAATATCTGGAGGCAGAAGGTCATACGGTCAAAGATTTTGGTACGTACGACGAAGAATCCTGTGATCTTTCGGATTTTGTCTACCCGGCATCCCTGGCTGTCGCCAGGGGGGAATGCGACCGTGGGATTTTTGTCGATGGTGTAGGCTACGGCAGTGCGCTGATTGCCAACAAAATCAACGGCATCTATGCAGCAGTCTGTCAGGACCCGTTCTGTGCGCAGCTTTCCCGTGAGCACACGGACTCGAATGTTTTGTGCATCGGCGGGAAGATCATTGGCAGCGCGATTGCGATGGAAATCGTGAAGACCTGGCTGCGTACGGAGCCGCTTACGGCGGAGAAGTATCAGCGCCGGGTCCGGAAAGTTGCAGCAATCAATGACAAGCATTGCGTGCCGGTAAAATAACTCGGAAATAAACGAGTACGCCAAGTACTTTTCCTTGACAAATAATATCCGGGTCGCTATAATGGATTGAGGTTGATGCTAAATGATGATAGTAAGTATTGCTGAATCGAACGCTGAGATGGGTAAGGGCGTTTCTTTTTCATTTACGACTACTGCTGAGGAGATCGATGCGGTGCATAAGGATTATTCCTTTGTCGGACCAATCGTTATTCAGGGAAGTATCGTGAACACCGGACAGGCGTATCGTCTGACAGGTGTGATTGAATGTGAGAAATCGTTTATCTGTGATCGGTGCCTTGACCATTTTACCGAGAAGCAGAAGCATGAATTTGCTGAGGACTTCCGGCAGGGTGAGGAAGACGATGAAAGCGAAGCCGTGAATATGTTTGACGGAGACGCCATTGATATCACGGATATGATCCGTGATACGATTCTTGCGGCTCAGCCGTTGAATAATATTTGCCGGCCGGATTGCCAAGGGCTATGTCCGAAGTGCGGAGCGAATCTCAACCATGGAGAATGTGGTTGTGACCGCTTTGTACCAGACCCGAGACTAGCGGCCTTACAGCAATTATTAAAGAAGAAATAGTTTTTTGGCAGCAAGTTTTTAAGGAGGTGTACCCCAAATGGCAGTACCTAAGCGTAAAATGTCGAAAGCCCGCCGCGACTCCCGTCGTGCGAACTGGAAATTAGAGGCCCCTGGCTTCGTTTCGTGCCCGCAGTGTCACGAACCGAAAATGCCACATCATGTATGCCCGGAATGTGGTTATTATGATGGTAAAGAAGTTATTGCAACAGCAGAATAAGGCTTCTTGAAAATGAGCAGGATATATGTATATATCCTGCTCATTCTTTTTGCTTGCATTTTTAAGACAAAGTGGGTATAATAGTCAATTATAACTGGTCGTAGTATCTAGTACTAAAAATAGGTGATAATTGATGGCACGAGTAAAGAAGAAAATCAGACAGCAATTATTGGTGGACCAGGTAAAGGAAAAACCGTTTCTGACGGATGAGGAGCTTGCAAAGCTCCTGAAGGTAAGCGTGCAGACGATTCGGCTGGATCGGCTGGAGCTCGGGATTCCGGAGCTTCGGGAACGTATCCGCAAGATGGCAGAGCATGCGCAGCCAAAGGTCAAATCGATTGAGAGCGGCGAGATCGTAGGCGAGCTCATCGATCTGGAACTGGGGAAATCGGGGATTTCTTTACTGCGGATTACAGAAGACATGGTATTTGCTAAAACACAGATTGCCAAGGGATATTTTGTGTTCTCTCAGGCAAATTCTTTGGCGCTTGCGATTATTGATGCGCCGATGGCGGTAACAGGTGTAGCGAACGTGAAATATAAAGTGCCGGTGCATGTAGGGGAGAAGCTGATTGCAAAAGCGGAGATCATTCGCCGGCGTGGGAATAAATATTTTGTCTGGGTGAAAACCCGGAATGAAACGCAGGAAGTTTTTCGCGCCAAGTTCATTATGGTTTCTTGGGGCGAGGAATGAAGGGGGCCTAGTAAGTGAAAATTGCAGTGGATGCGATGGGCGGCGATTTCGCACCAGAGCAGGTAGTCTTTGGCGCGATTCGTGCTGCAAAAAAATATGATTGTGAAATTGTCCTGGTCGGTGATGAAGCGAAGATCCGGGAGGTTTTGGATAAGGACAAGGAATGGAAGCAGCTGAAGCTTTCGATTCACCCGGCGAGTGAGGTCATTGAGATGGGAGAACATCCGGTAACCGCAGTGCGCAGGAAAAAGGATTCATCGGTTGTCGTGGCAACGCGGCTCGTGAAGGAAGGTACGTGTGATGCTGTGCTTTCTGCCGGCAGCACAGGTGCGGCTGTAGCGGCGGCTCAGTTTACGCTTGGCCGCATCAAGGGAATAGACCGCCCGACGATTGCAACGCCGATGCCGACACCGAAAGGCGTGACGATGCTGATGGATTCCGGTGCGAATGTTGACAGCAAGCCGAAGCATCTTGTGCAGAGCGCTTTGATGGGCTCGATCTATGCGCAGTATGTGTTCGGCATAGAAAATCCGCGTGTAGGCCTGCTGAACATTGGTGAGGAAGAAACCAAGGGAAATGAGCAGGTTCAGGCGACTTATCCGCTTTTGAAAAATATGCATACCATCAACTTCATCGGGAATGCTGAAGGGCGCGATGTACCGAAAGGAAACGTCGATGTTGTGATTTGTGATGGATTTGTTGGCAATGTTGTGCTAAAATTTGCAGAGGGACTTGCGAAAACAATTTTGAAGCTTATCAAGGAAGCAATCAAGGATGGCGGCATCCTGGCGAAGCTTGGCGCATTGCTTTTGATGCCGACACTGAAAAAGCTCGGACGGCGTCTGGACGCTTCTGAATATGGCGGTGCACCGCTTCTTGGCGTGAATGGCTGCTGCATTATTGCGCATGGTTCCTCGAATTCGAAAGCCATTTGCAGTGCAATCGGCGTGGCGAATGAATATGTGAAGAACGATGTCCTCGGTCATATCCGGGACAACATAGCAAAGGAGGAGATGCTGACTAATGACTGCGAAAGTAAGTAGTGCTGGCATCTTGGGTACAGGATATTATGTGCCGGAAAAGGTTTTAACAAATTTTGATCTGGAAAAAATGGTAGATACCAATGATGAGTGGATTGTGGAGCGTACGGGTATCCGTGAGCGCCGCATTGCAGAGAAGGATGTTCCTGTGTCAGAGCTTGCCTATCGGGCAGCGGTCATGGCATTGGAAGATGCTGGTGTTGCAGCGGATGAGCTTGATCTCATCATTGTGGCTACGCTTACTTCGGATCGTGTCATACCATCGACGGCCTGTGTTTTGCAGGATCGTCTCGGGGCCAGACATGCTGCAGCGTTTGATCTTGCCGCAGCATGCTCAGGCTTTGCGTATTCCTCAGCGATTGCGTGTCAGTTCATTCAGAGCGGAGCCTATCGGAAGGTTCTGGTCATCGGGGCGGAAACGCTTTCCAAGACGGTGGACTGGACGGACCGCAATACCTGCATACTTTTTGGTGATGGTGCGGGAGCAGCAGTTTATGGTGCAGTTGAGGATGGTTATGGCATGCTGAGCTTCGATCTTGGCAGCGATGGCTCGGGTGCAGACGTGCTTGATATTCCGTCCAGCGGCAGTCTTCATCCGGTTACGGAGGAGACGATTGCCAGGCGCATGAATTTCATCCATATGGATGGCAAGGAAGTCTTCAAGTTTGCGGTCAAGATCATGGGCAAAACCGTCTTGAATTCTTTGGAAAAGATACCGATGGATCAATCAGCAATCGACTGGATGGTACCGCATCAGGCCAATATCCGCATCATCCAGTCGGCGGCAAAACGTCTTCATATGCCAATGGATAAAGTCATTGTGGATATTGAAAAGTATGGGAACATGTCGGCAGCATCGATTCCAGTAGCACTTGCAGAGGCTGCACGTGAGCATCGCTTCAAAAAAGGCGATATCATTGCGCTGGCAGGCTTCGGCGCAGGGCTCACCTGGGCATCTTGTATTATGAAATGGGCTAAGGAGGACAACTAATGTTTGAACAAAATGAAATCTGTAAGCTGTTAAATATAAAATATCCAATCTTTCAGGGAGGCATGGCCTGGATCGGTACAGCGGAGCTTGCTTCTGCCGTATCGAATGCAGGTGGTCTCGGCATCATCGGCGCCGGACACATGCCGCCGGATTTGCTGCGTGCGGAAATCCAGAAGGCAAAGAACTGGACCAAGAAGCCGTTTGGTGTCAATATTATGCTCATGTCCCCGTTTGTAAAGGAAGTCATGCAGGTCGTTCTTGAGGAGAAAGTTCCAGTGGTTACAACGGGAGCGGGAAATCCGGGCGAGTATATTCCTGCACTTAAGGAAATTGGCAGCAAGGTCATTCCAGTCGTTGCTTCTGTGGCCCTGGCCAAGCGTCTTGTACGTACGGGCGTAGATGCTGTCATCGCCGAGGGTACGGAAAGCGGCGGTCATGTCGGCGAGATTACAACGATGTCTCTCGTGCCGCAGGTTGTCGATGCCGTGGACGTTCCGGTCATCGCAGCTGGCGGTATTGCAGATTCGCGCGGTATGGCTGCGGCTTTTGCACTCGGCGCAAAAGGTGTACAGATGGGAACACGTTTCGTGCTTTCTCAGGAGTGCATTGCGCATGAAAACTATAAGAAGTTCGTATTGAAAGCCAGAGACCGCTCTACGGTTGTTACGGGCCGTTCTACCGGTCATCCGGTACGTGTGCTGGCCAACAAGCTTACACGCGAATATCAGGAACTGGAAAGCCATGGTGCGCCGATAGAGGAGCTTGAGAAGCTCGGTGCCGGCAAGCTGAATCTTGCTACGCATAAGGGCGATGTGGAAAATGGCTCTGTCATGATTGGACAGATTTCCGGCATGCTGAATGAAATCAAGCCGGTTTCTGCGATCATTGAGGATATTGTAGCAGGATTGGCTCCGGTCATTGAAACGATTCATGGAGACTGCAGATAATTTTTTGGAATAAAGTTGTTAAGAGAGGTAAGATGTATGAATAAAATTGCATTTGTATTTCCGGGCCAGGGTGCTCAGAAAGTTGGTATGGGCAAAGATTTTTTCGAGCAGTATGACATTGCGAAAAAGCTCTTTAAACAAGCGGATGAAGCACTCGGTTATTCAATCATGGATATGTGCTTCGAAGGTCCTGAAACAGATTTACGCTTGACGGCAAACACGCAGCCAGCTATACTCACTATGAGTGTTATTGCAAATGAACTGCTCAAAGAACAGGGACTTCAGCCGGATATTGTTGGCGGCCACAGCCTGGGTGAGTATTCTGCACTCGTTGCTGCGGATGTTCTGGATTTTCAGGATGCAGTGCTTCTCGTACATAAACGCGGTGCGTTCATGCAGGAAGCTGTCCCGGTTGGCGAAGGCGGCATGGCTGCAATCATCGGTCTTGATCGTGAGAAGATCGTTGCGGCATGTGAACAGGCTTCGCGGGAAGTTTCTGCTGTACAGGCCGTGAATTTCAACTGCCCGGGCCAGATCGTCATTGCTGGCACAACGAAGGGCGTTGAGCGTGCTGTTGAGCTCCTGCAGGCTGCCGGTGCAAAGAAATGCGTCATTCTGCCAGTCAGTGCTCCGTTCCATAGCACACTGATGGAACCAGCTGCCAAAAGGCTCGCTGTTGAGCTTGACAAGGTAGAGATCCGCGATGCGAAGATTCCGGTTGTGGCAAATGTGACGGGTACAATCGTCACCAAGGCTGCCGAAATTAAGGACAGTCTGGTAAAGCAGGCAGCAAACCCGGTAAAATGGGAAGACTGCGTAGCAGCGATGAAGGAGTTCGGTGCAGATACGTTTGTTGAAGCTGGCCCGGGCAAAACACTCTGTGGTTTCAATAAGAGAATTGACCGTTCGCTTACGAGCATGAATGTAGAGGATATCGAAAGTTTGCAAAAAACGCTTGACTATTTCAAGGAGGTCCGCTAATATGCTT
>CAZTAP010000024.1:0-22429 GCA_964611665.1 uncultured Selenomonadaceae bacterium
AGGTCAAGGCCAAAGAAGTAGGCAACAGCTCGGTATTCCGTGCCGGTATGGTAGCGCTCATCTCGGTTTATGGTGTTGCGTGGATGGCAGATACGTTCTTTGCCAATCACATGGATATTTTGAAGCAATTCCTTGGCACTACGGTAGCCCAGTATCCATGGGCTTATGCAATCGTAGCCTTCCTGACGTCCAAGCTCGTTAATTCCCAGGCTGCGGCGATTGCCATCGTTGTGCCGATGGCGTTGAATGCAGGCGTGGATCCGGTATTGATTCTGTCCTTTATTTCGGCCTGTTATGGCTATTTCTTCCTGCCAACTTATCCGTCTGATCTGGCCTGCATCGGTTTTGACCGGTCTGGAACGACGCGCATCGGTAAGTATATCCTGAATCACAGTTTTATGATTCCGGGTCTCATCGGCGTATTCGCAGGCTGCTGCATGGGCTATTTCCTGGCACATTTGCTCCTCTGATAAAATCGAATAAAAAAGGAAGCGTATCCTGATGATGCGCTTCCTTTTTTTTTACGGTCATTTTTCAGCGTTTCTTTTCTTTAACGTGTTTTTGCAAAAATCAATGAAGGACTGAGCTGCCTTGGAGATATAGCGATCTTTTTTCCAGGCGAGCCCTACATCGACGAAAATAGGCTCGGACATTGGCAGAGCTTTGATGCCGGGCGTTCCTTCTACGATGAAATCCAGCAGATAAGCAATGCCTACACCGCTGCTGACCAGGCCTTTGATGGTTTCAATCTGATTGGATTCCAGCACGATATTCGGCGTGATGCTGGCTGCTTTGAGCTTTTGCAGGACAAGGTGACGCAAAAAAGAACCTTCCTTGAGCATGATGAGGTCTGTGTCAGCCATGTCCTGAATGCAGAGAGAACTTTTTTCTGCGAGGGGATGGCTTTCCGGGACACAGGCAACAATCTGATTTGTTGACATGGGCAGGAGCTGAAGACTAGGTGAAGCATCTGAAATAATAACGATACCAAAGTCCAGTTCATCACGCTCGAGCTGCTCACGAATTTTCATCGAACCTTCCTCGTACAGGTAAACATCCAGATGAGAATATTTCCGTTGGAAACTGGAGAAGATCTTAGGGAAAAGATATGCGCCAATCATGGAAGGAATGCCGATTTTGATCGTGCCTTTTTGCAGCTGCTTATAGTCGTTCACTTCAAGCACAGCATCCTGGATATTTCTGAGGGCGAGCTCGATACGATTCAAGAAAACGGCACCTTCTGGAGTAAGGGAAAGCTGCTTTTGACTGCGATCGAAAAGCTGGATACCGAGTTCAGCCTCAAGTTTTTTGATTGCGACCGTAATGTTTGGCTGAGAGACCCGCAGGCGTTCTGCAGCCCGGGTAATGTTCTTCAAACGGCTGGCCATTTGAAAATACTCTAACTGTCTTAATTCCATAGATATCGCTCCATTTTTTATTTTTATGATAAACTTTAATTATTTATTCTATATTATATCATACTTCAAAATCATATATGATACAATAACGAAAATTTATTTTTAAAATTTAAAGGAAAAATTCCGAGCCTGAAGTAGGATTTTTCTGGTTTATATGGAATATAATAAGCAAGACTTAGTATTTGATTGCATTTTTGCCATATATGAATGATTAAAGCTTGGGTTTGTTACAGATATTTAAGGAAGAGGGGATTTTGTTTTGGAAAAATCTACAGTGATTGGAATTGTTTTAGGCTTTGTATCAATCTTTGTCGGCATGGTGCTCAAAGGGGCGCCAATCTCATCCTTGAATAATCCGGCAGCATTCTTGATCATCATCGGCGGAACGTTTGCCTGTTTATTCATTGGCTTCAAAATGGAACAGATGAAAAATTTTCCGAAGCTGATCAAAAAGACTTTTCAGGCGCCGCCAGCACAAGAAAAAGCGGAACTCTTGAAGCTTTTTATTGAGTTGTCGCAGATTGCACGTCGCGAAGGGATTCTGGCCCTGGAAAGCAAGGTGCAGGATATACAGGATCCCTTTTTTAAGACGGGGCTGAGTATGGTTATTGATGGTATGGATCCTGATTTCGTCAGTGATGTGCTGGATGCGGAACTGGCTGTCATGCAGGAACGTCATGCAGAGGGGCGTTCGATGTTTACACAGGCTGGTACTTATGCACCAACGCTGGGCGTGCTGGGAGCTGTTGTTGGCTTGATTGCTGCTCTGGGCAACCTGAATGATATCGAAAAGCTTGGTCACTCCATTGCAGCTGCATTTATTGCTACAATCCTGGGAATTTTTACAGGGTATGTTCTCTGGCTGCCGTTTGCGAATAAGCTCAAGGTCATGTCCGAGGAAGAGATTGGCCTGAAGCGTATGGTCATTGAAGGAATCCTGTCGCTGCAGGCTGGTGATTCGCCGACAGCGATCGAGGCAAAGCTTATGGTATTCATTCCACAGACGCAGCGTGAAGGCTTGAAGAAGGAGTGATAGAATGGCGAGGAAAAAGCGGGGAAAGCCGCATGAAGAAGAGGCAAGCGAGGCCTGGCTGCTTCCTTATTCAGATCTGATGACGCTGCTGCTGGCTTTGTTCATTTGTTTGTTTGCTATTTCACAGACTGACCAGACAAAGGTAGCGCAGATGGCTCAGGCCTTTTCGTCAGCATTCAATATGGGTGGACCGTCTTTTTTTGATAAGGCAGGCATGAGTGCAGGCCGTTCAGCGGAAATGCCTTCAGATGACGATAAGGGAAATGGTGCTTATATCCAGGAAAACCAGAAACTCGAGAATGTGCAGAAGCAGCTGAACCAGTACATCGAGCAGAACCATCTTGATGAGGCGCTCAGTACGACGCTTACAGAAGATGGCCTGATGATCCGCATCAAAGAAAAGGCCTTGTTCCCATCGGGATCAGCGCAGCTTGTTCCAGAGTCGCAGAAAATTGGTCCGGTTATTGCAGGATTGTTATCATCTATACCGGAACGTGTGGTGATTTCCGGGCATACGGACAACGTGCCGATCGCAAGTGCACAGTTTCCTTCGAATTGGGAGCTTAGCTCGCAGCGTGCATTGAATTTCATGAAATATATACTGGCAAGTGATTCGCGTCTGAGCCCGGCAAGGTTCAGTGCTGTCGGCTATAGTGAATACCGGCCGATTGCTGATAATACGTCGGAAGAGGGACGGACGAAAAATCGGCGTGTTGAGGTGCTTATCGCGCGCAGCTACCAGTACAATCCCAATGAGAATAGCAAATAAGCAGAGCAGGATAAACAAAAGGGGCTGTGTACAGGGCATATTTCTGATGGTGATTATTGTCAGAAGTTTGCTTTGTGCAGCAGCTCTTTTTATATGAGGTGATTGATTTGATTTTAGGGCTTGGGACAGATATTATAGAAATTTCGCGGATGAAAAAGGCGATTGAAAAAAGGCAGTTTGTTCAGCGGGTTTTTACGCAGAACGAAATCGCTTATTGTGACAGCCGCGGGGCACAGCGTGCAGCCTCGTATGCAGCCAGATTTGCAGGGAAAGAAGCTGTGCTGAAGGCTTTTGGTACGGGACTCAGACATGGGTCTTTGCAGGATATTGAAATACTGCCGGATGCACTGGGCTGTCCGAGACTGCAGCTGAGCGGCTATTTTGCAAGGCTTGCAGAGGAAAGAGCGATTCAGCAGTTTTTTGTATCGCTGAGCCATGCACGGGAATATGCGGTAGCACAATGCATTTTTGGGAGGGATTGAGTTGAAGATTGCATCGGTAAAGGAAATGCGTGAGATTGATAAACGTGCAATAGAAAATTATGGCATGCCAGAGATACTGCTCATGGAAAACGCCGGCCGGGCGGCTGCGACGGCTTTTGAGAATCATCTCGGCGGAGTCCGCGGCAAAAAGCTTTGTGTGCTGGCTGGCAGCGGCAATAATGGCGGAGATGCTTTTGTGGCAGCACGTCATTTGATGAATCATGGCGCCAAGGTCAAAATATTTTTGGCGGGCAATCCGGCGCACCTGACGGCTTCGACTGCACTGAATCGCGATATTGCCCTGCGCATGGGGATTGAGGTGCATGCGCTCGAATCTGAACGTGACTGGGACAAGCTGCAGGTTGTGCTGCGCTTTGCGGATGGCGTGATTGATGGCGTGCTGGGAACGGGTTTCACCGGAGCATTGCGGGAAAATATCGAACGATTGGTACAATTGGTCAATGAAATGCATCGTCCTGTACTGGCTGTCGATCTGCCTACGGGAGTTGATGCGGATACCGGGGCGGTGGCATCATCGGCAATCCGGGCCGAACTCACGGTAACCTTTGGGCTGCCTAAGTTCGGACATTTGCTTTGCCCGGGTGAAGCTTGTACGGGAAAGCTTTTGGTTGATGATATCGGTATTCCGGCGGTATTGCTTGAAGATGAAACCATCCGCCAGTTCTTCCTGGATGAAGAACTGGCCGCTTCCGTGCTGCTGCCGCGTGCAATCGATGCACATAAGGGAAGCTGCGGACGCATTCTGGTGCTTGCCGGTTCAAGAGGCATGACCGGTGCGGCGGTGCTCTGCTCCGAGGCAGTGCTGCGCAGCGGTGCGGGTATTGCTGTACTGGCTGTGCCGGAAAGTCTGCATGATCTCATGGAAATCAAGCTGACCGAAGTCATGACGATTCCAATGGCGGAAGATGCAGCAGGTGATGGCTGCTTTGGCCTTGGAGACTTGTCTGCCCTGCTGGAGCTTTCCGGGCGTTATGATGCAGTTCTCCTGGGACCAGGACTTGGGCGGCAGCCCCATACCTTGCAGCTGGTACGTGATTTTGCTGCACAGGTAAAGAAACCGCTGTTTCTGGATGCTGATGCGATCTATGCCTTCCGCGGATGTGCAGATACCTTGAAGGAACTGGCTTTCGTGCCCGTATTGACACCGCATCTTGGTGAAATGGCCGCACTTCTGGACGTTACGGTGCCGGAACTCAAAGAATCCCTGCTGGACATTACGCGTGAAGCGGCTAAGGAATATCATGCGGTTTTTGTGGTGAAAAGCGAATGCACGATTGTTGTTTATCCTGATGGCAGGGTCTTTGTGACTTCTACGGGGAATCCTGGAATGGCTACGGCAGGCAGCGGTGACGTGCTGGCGGGAGCGATTGCAGGACTTACCCGGCAGACAGCAGCTGGTTTGGCACCTCTGGCCGGCGTGTATCTGCATGGTCTGGCCGGTGATCTGGCTGCGAAGCAGAATGGCCGCGGACTGCTGGCTTCTGATATTTTGCACAGGCTGCCGGAAGCTGTGCGGCAGCTGGAAAAATGCAATCCGGAAGCAGGTATGCCGGAGGAATGAAGCTGCAAAAGATTAAGAGCAAAAAAGTTTTGGGGTAACAAGGATTTCATTGCAGGAAAAGAGAATAGGTATAGTAACGAAGTTTTGAGGAGTTTTGCTTATGCCAATTCATATACCGATTCAAGTCAGAGGCGTACTTTCTACCGTCAGCCTTTTAGATATTGCAGACATTCTTATTGTTGCGGTCATTCTTTATAAGTTGTACGAAATGCTGCAGGATACGCGGGCCATTACTTTGGTAAAGGGCCTGCTGGTGCTGCTTGGCCTTACTATGGTGAGCAGCTGGATGGATCTGCATGTGATTTACTGGCTCTTACAAAAGACGGTTACGCTGCTTTTTGTAGCTCTGCCAATCGTTTTCCAGCCGGAGCTGCGGCGCACACTGGAGCATCTTGGACAGGGACGGTTCTGGGGTCGTCCGGTTTTCCTGGACGATGAAGAGGCTCGCTCGCTTGTGCGTGAGCTGGATAAGGCTGTCATGTTGTTGTCTTCAAATAAGACGGGCGCGCTGCTCGTCTTCGAACGTGATATGGGACTGAATGATATCAGTGCAACGGGTATACAGATCGATGGGCTGATTACGGCTGACTTCCTGATGAATGTCTTTATTCCGAATACGCCTTTGCATGATGGTGCAGCGGTCATCCGGGGAAAGCGGCTGATTGCGGCGGGCTGTCTGCTGCCGCTTACGGACAACCGCAGCCTGAGCACTGAGCTCGGTACGCGTCATCGTGCGGCGATCGGCCTTTCTGAGCAGTGCGATGCATTGGTTGTCGTGGTGAGTGAAGAGACGGGGACGGTTTCTGTAGCAGAGAACGGACGGATTGTGCGTCATTTGGATTCCGATCATTTGCGTGAATATCTCTGGCCGATTTTCGCACCGAAAAGTGCAGGAATCAAGGATATGGTTGCGAATTGGAGGAAGAAGAAATGATGACACGGCTCAGAATGTTGTTTCAGCGAAATCTTCCGGCTAAGATCGTAGCTTTGGTGGTTGCTGTGATTTTATGGGTTTTTGTCATGAATGATCAGAACCCTTCAATTGACGGCAGCTTTACTGTACAGCTTAATATGGTGAACGTACCGGATGGCTATAAGATCAGCAAGACAGACGATGTGGTGAAAATCAAGGTTCGAGGCCCGCGTTCCTTGTTCGTTTCGGCGACGTCTGATGAATTCAAGGCATATATCGACCTCAGCAATGCCGAAGACGGCAGGCAGTCAATCAAGGTACAGACCGTGCTGCCGCAGGGGTTTGAGCTTATTGATACGCAGCCGGGCGAAGTATCCGTTACTTTGGATAAAATCAGTCGGAAAAAGGTCAAGGCTGATTTGATCGTTACCGGTGCGCCGGCACAGGGGACAACCGTTGCGAAGGTCAGCCAGTCTGCGACGATGGTAGAGATTGAGGGCCCGGAATCGCAGCTCAATGAAGTAGCAAGGGTCATCGGTTATGTTGGTCTGGCCGGCAATGCAGAAGACTTTTCACTGAATGTGCCGCTTACTGCAGTGAATGCAGATGGCAAGGCTGTCGATGAGATCAAAGTTGTACCGCAGTCTGTGCAGGTATCTGTGCAGCTGGCACGCGGGCTTACGAAGAAGGTCGTAGGTATCAAGCCGGTCTTTGAAGGCGATCTTCCTGCAGGCTATCTGATCGGGAATGTGCGTGTGGATCCATCCAAGATTGAGATTGCCGGTGATTCTGCCCTCATCGATGCAATCGATGCGATCAATACCGAGCGGATTTCTCTGGCGAATGTGACAAAATCAGCGAAAAAGACAGTAAAGCTTGAACTGCCTGCCGGAATAACCGTGACAAACAAGGATGTAAATGTTAGTATAGAAGTCAGTGAAAAGAAAAAAGATTAATGGAGTGAAAACGAAGATTGATTCGAATTAAAGATTTCCATGTGCCTTTCGATGAGGCAGCATCCCTGGAGCTCTTAGCCGCAAAGCGTTTGATGTTACCACCTCAGGCTGTGTCTGAGGTGGTAATTGTTCGTAAGGCTGTAGATGCCCGCCGTTATCATGGCGCACCCATTCAGTTTGTCTATATGCTGGATGTTGTTGTACAAGGATCAGAAAAAAAGATAATAGCACATTTGAAACGGGACAAGAATCTGAGTATTGTGGAGCCGGCAAAAAAGAGCGGACCGCTTGTTGGTTCAAAGCAGGAACTGCATCCCGTAGTTGTTGGTTTTGGCCCGGCTGGCATGTTTGCGGCACTGACGCTGGCTCGTGCAGGTTTGGAGCCGGTGGTGCTTGAACGCGGTCGTGATGTGGACCGGCGTCATGCGGACATTGAGCGTTTCTGGCAGGGCGGTGCTCTGGATGTCAGCTCGAATGTACAGTTTGGTGAGGGTGGTGCAGGAACCTTCTCGGACGGGAAGCTTACGACGCGGATCAATGATCCGGGGATGATGGCTGTATTGGAGGACTTTATTGCAGCCGGAGCACCTGCAGAAATCAAGTATCTGCATAAACCTCATATTGGTACGGATCTTTTGCGCGGTATTGTCAAAAATATCCGTAAGGAAATCATCCGACTCGGAGGCAGTGTGCGCTTTGAGGCGCAGGTTACGGATCTCGAGCTCCGGGAGGGCAGCCTGAAGGCTGTGGTTGTGAACGGAGCAGAGCGTATCCCGGCGCATGCCGTGCTTCTTGGCATTGGGCATTCTGCGCGTGATACTTATGAAATGCTGCAGGAAAAGGGTGTATCAATGGAGGCGAAGGCTTTTGCCATTGGTGTGCGCATTGAGCATCCGCAGGAATTCATCGATCATGCGCAATATGGTGCAGATGCTGGTGACAGCCGTCTGCCAATTGCGGATTATGCTTTGACCTATCAGGATCGTCCGACGAACCGTGGGGCATATTCTTTTTGTATGTGTCCGGGCGGGCAGGTCGTTGCAGCGGCTTCTGAAGCAGGACGTGTCGTGACGAATGGCATGAGCAATTATCGGCGGGATTCCGGGATTGCCAACGCAGCGCTGCTCGTTACGGTACGTCCGGATGATTTTGGTCCGGGTGTGCTTGCAGGCATGCATTTCCAGCGCCAATACGAGGCTTTGGCTTTTGCTGCGGCCGGCAGCAATTATGATGCGCCAGTGCAGACTGTAGGGGATTTTCTTGCCGGAAGAAAGGGCTCGGAGCAGTTTCTGACACGGCCTACCTATGCGCCGGGCATTAAGGCGGTAGATCTTCATGACTGCCTGCCGGGGGTTGTTACGCATACCCTTGCAGAGGCTTTGCCGCATTTTGATCACAAGATCCCGGGCTTTGCTGATGCTGGAGCCGTCATGACCGGTGTAGAGACACGTTCCTCAGCACCCTGCCGAATTCGCAGGGAACGCGAGAGCTTCTGCTCGGAAAATATCGCAGGTCTTTATCCCATGGGAGAGGGTGCTGGCTATGCGGGCGGCATCATGAGTGCTGCTGTTGATGGAAGGAATGCTGCACTTGCTTTTTTGGCGAAAAGTAGGCATACTAATAAAGGCTGGAAAATAAAGAATTAGAAAAGATAAAGCTTTATCATGATTTGGAGGAGAGAATTTTATGGCAAGACTTTTTGGTACCGATGGTGTACGTGGAGAGGCAAATATAGAGCTCACACCGGAGCTGGCTTATCGTCTGGGACGTGCTGCTACGTTATATTTTGGTGAAGATGAAGAGGATGAACAAAAGCAGCCGCTTATTTTGATTGGACGCGATACGAGAATTTCGGGACCGATGTTTGAGGCTGCTCTCGCTGCAGGAATCTGCTCTGCGGGTGGTAAAGCAGTCATTGCCGGTGTCATCCCTACCCCGGCAATTGCATATCTTGCAAAGAAAATGAAGGCACAGGCTGGAATCGTTATTTCAGCATCCCATAATCCTTTTCATGATAATGGAATCAAGTTTTTTGGCGGAGATGGCTATAAACTTCCGGATGCAGTAGAAGATGAGCTTGAAAAAATTGTGCATAGATTGGGGCAGCATGATGATCTGGATCGTCCGAGCGGAGCAAGGGTTGGAACGATTGTCTATCGTCATGACCTCATTGCAGAATATATCGATTTCGTCATCAGCACGACACAGGAGCGCTTTGAAGGGGTCAAAGTGGTATTGGACTGTGCGAATGGTGCGGCCTATGAGGCTATGCCGACGGTATTGCGCCGCCTTGGCGCAGAGGTCATAGTCATCAATGCGAAACCGGACGGCGTGAATATCAATGCAAATTGCGGTTCGACTCATTTGGAAATGCTGCAGCAGGCTGTTGTGGCGCAGCAGGCTGATTTCGGCATTGCACATGACGGTGATGCTGACCGCTGTCTGTGCGTGGATGAAAAAGGACAGATCATCGATGGCGATCATATCCTTGTGATGTGCGGCATAGAAATGATGAAAAAGGGAACGTTGAAGGATAATACCGTCGTTACGACAGTGATGGCCAATATCGGTTTTCATCAGGCCATCAAGAAGGCAGGCGGTCGTGCCGAGATCACCAAAGTTGGAGATCGCTATGTATTGGAAAATATGCTTGCAAATGGCTATCGTCTTGGCGGTGAGCAGTCAGGGCATATCATTTTCACGGATTTCAGTACGACGGGCGATGGTCTGATTACTGGATTGCAGGTACTGGCTTCTCTGAAGCGCAGCGGCCAGAAGGCTTCGGCTCTGGCGGGACTTATGACGAGCTATCCGCAGCTTCTCGTCAATGTGACGGTCAGGACAAAGGATGGCTGGGAAGAGAATGCGGCAATCAGGCAGGCAATTGCCGAAGGCGATGCTGAGCTCGGAGAAAATGGCCGTATCCTGGTACGCCCGTCTGGCACAGAGCCTTTGATCCGTGTCATGGCAGAGGGACCGGATCAGGCACAGCTTGATGTGCTTTGTCACCGCATTGCGAAGGTCGTCAAGGAACAACAGGGCTGATCCTATAGAAAATAAAGGCACTGGCCGGAAGGTCAGTGCCTTTTTTGGAGGAATGCAGAATGAAACAAGCAATTGTACTGGCAAGTTTTGGTGTGGGGGATCAAAAGCAGCGGGAACTCTGTCTGGCAAGCATCGCGGAGGAAATAACCCGGTGTTTTCCGGAATGGAATGTTTTTGAGGTCTACACGTCCAAGTTCATTCGGAAACGACTCACTGCGGCAGGAGAGAGGGTATGGGGGCTTTCTGAACTGTTGGCTGATTTGAAGCAGCAGGGATTTGTCCGGGTATTTGTGCAGCCCTTGCATCTTACGATGGGAGAGGAATACGAGGAAAAGCTGGTGCGCCCTCTGTTGGAATTGCGGGCAGATTTTGTATCCTTGCAGCTGGGACAGCCGGTATTTTCTGATACAGCAGAGCATGCAGCGGTATTTGCCGCGGCGCTGCACGCAGCGTTTTCTGGTGTGGCGCTGCAGCCGGAGGAAGCAGCTGTCTTTATGGGGCACGGATCACCGCATCATCATAATCCGGCCTATGAGAGACTGCAGGAGCTTGCTGATGCAATGCATTTACCGATGCATATCGGAGTTTTGGAACCGGATGATACGCCGAACTTTACGCAGGTTTTGCAGCGCCTTCAGCGCTGTGGGGTAAGAAAGGTCTTGCTGCGTCCTTTGCTGCTTACGGGCGGTCGTCATGTGGCAGAAGATATGGCCGGAGCTCAGCCGGATTCCTGGAAATCCAGCCTGGAGGCACAGGATATCCAGGTTCGGACGGACTTGCGCGGGCTGGGCGAATATCCGGAGTTTCGCAAGCTGTATGCAGAATTGATTCAACAGAATATATAAGGAAACGCTGATTAATCCGGCAGCCCGTCTTGCTGCATCTGATTTGTCCCCTCGTTGTCGACAAATCCTCGACATAGCACCGCTATGACTGCGGTTTGTCTCCTGGAGGGATACAAATCATCTGCGGCAATCTGAACTGCCGTATTCATCCGTGTTTCCATAAGAAACTGGCAAAAGGAATGCTTTGTTCCTTTTGCCAGTTTTTTTAGATAACTCTGAGCTATGGGTTTTATTCATAGATTGAATTTTAACATTTTAGAAAATTCTGGTATACTATATGTAAGTCATTCTGAAGAAATTATCATTAAATGCCTGCTAAGGGGGCGAAAGGGCAGCTTCATCAAGATGGCAGCAAGGGGGCAGAGCCAGAACAGGACGAAGAATACATTGCAGCATGAGTTTTAGTCAAACTTCCCGGGGCCACAGGCTCCGGGAGAAAATGGGGTGAACGTATGGGAAATGCAGTAACAACAAATCCGGTCATCATCATGATGATCAATATGACTGTAGTTTTTGTGGTATTATATGGTCTGAGTCTTATGATTCGCTTAATTCATGTAATCGATCCAACGCGCAAGAAAGAGGTGAAGGCGGCAGCGCCGGCACCTGCAGCACCAGCTGCACCCGTGCCGGCAGCACCGGCTGCGGCTGCCGAGGAGGGCATTCCGACAGAGGTTGTGGCTGTGATTGCTGCGGCGGTTACTGCCTGCGGCTATAGTTCCTCTCAAATCCGGACCATCCGGCCGTTGCAGCGTAATGGCTGGAAACAGGCTGGGCGCTTTGATGGCGTACAGAGATTATAAAGGATAAGGGGGAGACGAAAATGGAAGTATGGAATGCATTTGCTGTATCGCTTCAGGCGGTATGGAATGATAGTGGTTTTGCCGCATTTACCATGGGAAACGGCATTATGATCCTGGTCGGTTTTGTGCTTTTGTACCTGGCTTTTGTTAAGGAGTTTGAGCCGCTGCTTTTGGCACCGATTGCTTTTGGCTGTATTCTGGCTAATTTTCCAAAGACGGGGTTTTTTGAGGACCCGGGTGTTATGCTGGCCATTCATTATGGCATCGCCAATGAGATTTTCCCACCGCTCATCTTCCTGGGTGTTGGTGCAATGACGGACTTTGGCCCGCTCATTGCGAATCCGTCTACGATTTTGCTCGGTGCAGCTGCCCAGATCGGTGTATTTGTGTCGCTGGCCGGAGCGATGCTGCTTGGCTTCAATGTCAAGGAAGCGGCTTCTATCGGCATCATTGGCGGTGCTGATGGTCCGACTGCAATCTACCTGACCATCAAGCTTGCACCGCATCTATTGGGGGCAATCGCTGTGGCGGCATATTCGTACATGTCGCTTGTGCCGCTCATTCAGCCGCCGGTCATGAAGCTTTTGACGACGAAAAAGGAACGCGAGACAGTCATGGAGCAGCTGCGCCCGGTATCGAAATTTGAGCGCCTTGTATTTCCGATTGTCTGTACGATTGTCATCAGCCTGCTTCTGCCGCCGATTGCGGCTCTGATGGGCATGCTCATGCTTGGCAATCTGTTCCGTGAATCCGGTGTAACGGATCGTCTTTCGGATACGGCACAGAATTCGCTTTGTAATATCGTAACGATTTTCCTTGCAACTGGCACGGGCATGACGATGTCTGCAGAGAGCTTCCTTACACCGCAGACGCTGGAGATTATCTGCCTTGGTCTGATCGCCTTTATCGGTGGTACGGCCGGTGGTGTGATTTTCGGTAAAATCCAGTATAAGCTGTCTGGCGGCAAGGTCAATCCACTCATTGGTTCTGCGGGTGTTTCGGCAGTACCAATGGCGGCACGTGTGAGCCAGATTGTCGGACAGAAGGCAAATCCGGGCAATTATCTGCTGATGCATGCGATGGGCCCGAACGTGGCAGGCGTCATCGGTACCGCTGTTGCAGCAGGTACGATGCTCGCAATGCTGCAATAAAGAGAAGGAATGTTGGCAGAGAATACTTGAAAAATCAGGTATTCTCTGCTTTTTTGTTGACAGCACAGATTTTCCGGTGTAGTATAAAATCATAACTTTAAAGAGATGGATCAGGTGCCCTTTGGGGCTCAATAGGGAAGCCGGTACATGCCGGCACGGTCACGCCACTGTAGAGAGGAATGCTTCTTCAAGATGTCACTGGCAGATGCTGGGAAGGCGAGGAAGTGTGATGATACTGAAGTCAGGAGACCTGCCTGTTCAACAATCACCGTCAGACCCGCGAGCGATGGGAAGGGGATTTGTCCATAGGGATAGGTATGGGCCTTTCTTCGTCTGAAGAAAGGCTTTTTATTTTTCAATATAATTTTGGGAGGTATTTATGAACGGAGTATTTTATGGTATTGGTGTAGGACCCGGAGATCCGGAGCTTTTAACGGTAAAGGCAATCCATGCAATAGAGAAAGCGGATGTCCTTATAGCGCCAAAGACGGAGAAGAAGGATGGCAGCGTAGCGCTTTCCATTGCGAAGCCTTATCTGAAAAAAAATATTGAAATCGTTTATCAGGTGTTTCCAATGGTTGCAAATTTTGCTGATTCTACTGAAGCCTGGGAAGCAAACAAGGCGGAAATTCTTGCGCTTTTGCAGCAGGGAAAGAACGTGGCGTTTCTGACCTTGGGCGATCCGATGTTTTACAGTACCTATATTTATGTTTATCGCCTGCTGGAGCACGAGTCCGTACAGATTGAGACCATCCCGGGTGTGCCGGCTTTTTGTGCGATTGGCAGCAAGCTCGGCTATCCGATTGTCGAGGGCAATGACATCCTGAGTGTCATCCCGGCTACGGCAGATCCGGATAAAATCGCGAAAATACTGCCTTATACGGATAATGTCGTGATGATGAAGGTCTATAAGAACTTCCCGGAAATGGCAGAGCTGCTCTCATGCAATGAGATGGCACGCCAGGCTGTTATGGTCAGCCGCTGCGGCTTGCCGGATGAAGAGCGTATTGATGATATTGAAGCGCAGAAAGATAAAAAAGTGAATTACCTTTCTACCATTTTGACCAGAAAGACCTGCTGACTCAGATGGGGGCGTAAGAAATGAAAAAGAATTATTGTATGTATGCGGCATTGTGCTGCCTGCTGCTGTTCAGTCTGCTCATAGCGGCCTGCGGACCGCAGAAGAAAGAGGCCGGAACAGCTGGTTCGGGAAACAGCTTTGCTGTTCTGCAGGATGATGCGGGGCGTTCGGTCACACTGAAAGAACGGCCGCAGCGTATTGTGGTGCTGTCTGCATCTTTTTTGGAGCCGCTGCATGCTGTGGGCGGAGATGTCGTCGGGCGTCCGGATTCAAAGACTTCGATGCCGGATTTTGCCAAGGCGGCAGCAAGCGTTGGCGAAGTGTATCAGATCGATATGGAGAAAGTCCTGGCCTGTGAGCCGGATTTGGTTATCGTCAATAAGGGCATGAATGAAAAGCTGCTGTCCACGCTGGAGAGCAATGGCATTCCTGCCATAGTCGTCGATATGAAAAGCTATGATGATGTAAAGCGTGAGCTTCATCTCTTTGCGCAGATTACCGGAGAGACGGCAAAAGGTGATGCACTTGTGCAGGAGATGGATACGAAGATTCAGGCGGTGCAGCAGAAGATCCCACCGGAGAAAAAGCGCGTTGCAATCCTGCATAGTACAGCGCAGGGGCTCAGTGTCCAGCTCGATGGCAGCATCGCAGGCTCTGTAGCGAAAATGCTGGGCTGGGAAAATGTTGCGTCTGGTATGACACCGCTGGAAAAGAACCCGGATGCAGCTCCTTACAGCATGGAAACGCTTGTTGAACAGAATCCTGACATCATCTTTGTGACCAGCATGGGCAAGCTTGAGGAAATCAAGAAGAGCATGCAGCAGACCATTGATGGAAATCCTGCCTGGCAGTCGATACCGGCCATTCAAAAAGGGCAGATTTATTATTTGCCGCAGAATCTTTTTTTGCTGAGTCCGGGCATCCATTATCCGGAGGCAGTGGAGACGATGGCAAAACTTATTTATCCTGAGGTTTTTAAATCATGACAGAATTACAAGTTCAGCAAGGCAAAACTTCATCGCATAGAACACGGCGAATATCACTTCTGGTGGTATTTGCCGTTTTGGCGTTCCTTGGCTGCCTGGTCAGTATCATCAAGGGATCTGTAGAAGTTCCGCCAGCGGAAGTCTGGCAGACGCTGAGCGGCGGCGTGCAGGGTGTGCATGCGCAGATTCTGCTGAATATCCGGCTGCCGCGTACGATTGTTGCAGCTTTGGTCGGTATGAATCTTGCTTTGTCCGGAGCCATCCTGCAGGCCATCATGAAAAATCCGCTGGCGGATCCGCATATCATCGGCATATCGTCGGGGGCCGGGCTGACCGGGATCTTTGTGATGCTGCTTTTTCCAGGCTATGAATATCTGATTACACCGGCGGCTTTCGTGGGGGCGATGGGGGCTGCGGTCTGTATCTATATCCTGGCCTGGAAGAACGGCATCCGGCCTATTCGCATTATTTTGGCTGGTGTAGCCGTATCGGCGTTTCTTGGGGCTGGCATTTCCGCGTTGATGATTTTCTACAGCGATCGTGTGCATGGCGCCCTGATGTGGATGGTGGGCGGTCTTTCGGCGCGCAGCTGGCCGCAGGTAGAAATCATCTATCCGTATACGATCCTTGGTGTTTTGCTGGCCTTCCTTGGTGCAAAGCATCTGAATATCCTGCAGCTGGGAGATGAAATCGCCAAAGGTCTCGGACTGCATGTGGAGCTTACGCGTATTGCGCTCACTGCGGTGGCCTCCATCCTGGCTGCGAGTGCAGTGTCGGTTGTGGGCCTGCTGGGCTTTGTCGGACTCATTGTGCCGCATGCTGCAAGGCTTCTGGTTGGCTCAGATTACCGTTTCCTGCTGCCGGCTTCGGCGCTGTTGGGAGCGGCGGTCGTGACCTTCAGCGATACCTTTGCACGTGTAGCGTTTGCACCGACAGAATTGCCGGTCGGGATTTTGATGGCGGTGCTCGGAGCTCCGTTTTTCTTGTTCCTGTTAAGGAGGGAGCTCTGATGGCGCTTGAAGTTTCGAATCTTTGTGTGAAAATTGCCCATAAGGATATCCTGCGCGGGCTCAATCTGCATTTCCCGACGGGCAAGCGCACGGCAATCATCGGGCCGAACGGGGCGGGCAAGTCCACCTTGCTCAGGGTGCTTGCAGCTTTGAATACGAAGTATGAAGGTGTTGTTTCGCTGGATGGAGAGGATCTGCGGAAAATCAGCCGCAAAAAACTGGCACAGCGGCTGGCCATTCTGCCGCAGGGACTTTCTGCACCACCGGATATTACCGTCGGAGCACTGGCAGATTATGGGCGTTTTCCCTATCGCAGCTGGCATCATTCGGGTAATGCGAAAGCTGACCGTGAAGCGGTTGAAATGGCTTTAGTGCAGACGGGCATGCAGGATTTTCGCGACCGTCAGGTCATGGCACTTTCCGGCGGGGAGCGGCAAAGAGCCTGGATTGCTATGGCACTGGCCCAGCAGCCGGAATATCTGCTGCTGGACGAGCCGACGACTTACCTGGACATTGCGCATCAGCTGGAGGTCATGCAGATTATCTCGCGTCTGAACCGTGAACAGCAGATGACAGTCATCATGGTTCTGCATGATATCAATCATGCGCTGCAATATGCCGATGAAATCGTAATCATCAAGGATCATGGTATTTTCGCTCAGGGACAGCCGGAAGAGGTGCTCAATGTGGATATGCTGGCTAAGGTTTTTGGCGTGCGTGCGGATATCTTCGTGAACAGTCAGGGAGCCTCGGTGCTTTCGCCGGTTGCATTGGTGCAGGAATAATTCTCCTGTGTTTTTACTGTACTATTCCCTGTGGTTATGGTAAAATAACAATATGGGAATGTATGGAGGGACAAGAGAGTGGAATTTCGACAATTAGAATATTTTTATACGATCAGTAAACTGGAAAACTTTACACGTACGGCAGAGGTACTCCATGTTTCACAGCCATCTGTTACGAAGGCAATCAAGGCATTGGAGTCGGAGATGCAGCTTACCCTCATTGACCGCAGTCAGAAGCATGTGACGCTTACGACAGAAGGACGGGCTTTCCTGCTGCATGCCGAGAAGATCCTGCATGAGATCGAGGAAACACGGCAGGATATGGAGCGCTTCAAGACGGATACGCAGGGAACCATTCATTTTGGTATTCCGCCGATGGTAGAGGCATATCTTTTTCCAGACTTTTTTACGAAATTCAAGCTGGCTTATCCGCGTGTGAACCTCGATGTCAGAGAATACGGAGACTCTACGGAGGTAAAGCAGAAGGCGGAGGAAGGTGAGCTTGATTTCGGTATTGTGCTTGGGGTACTTGAGCAGGATACCGAGCATGAACTGCTGATTATGGAAGATCATATGAGCCTTTGCGTGCATCCGGAGCATGCGCTGGCCCGAAAGGAACGCGTAAGCTTTGCTGAGCTGAAGGATGAGAAATTCATTATGCAGCAGCCGAATACTTACCAATACACGAGTGTTTACGAGCATTGCGTGGACAGCGGCTTCACGCCGGATATCCTGCTTTGTACGACGCAGCTCAAGACAATCAAGCAGCTGGTGGCAAATCAGCTGGGCATTTCCGTTCTGCCGAATTTTGTGACGCGTATGGAAACTATTTTTGTCCGCCGTCCACTGGAACCGGCACTGAAGTTCCAGGTCAGTCTTTTCTGGGGTGCGCATAAATGCCTTTCAGAGACGGACAAGAATTTCATTCGATTCATGCAGGGCTATACGGCGACCAGTGAGTTCAAAAAACATTTTCGTCAGGAATAAAAGATAAACGGACAAAGGACCGGAATCTGCTTTGCATAAAAGTAGTCGCCGGTCTTTATTTATGATAAAATGGGAAGAAATGTGAAAAGAATAAAATAGGCTGGTGAAGGGATTGCAGTTAAAACGTCTCGAAGCATATGGCTTCAAATCGTTTGCCGATAAAATAGAAATAGAGTTCAATGCAGGAATCACGGCGATTGTCGGACCAAATGGCAGCGGTAAGAGCAATATTACCGATGCCATCCGCTGGGTGCTCGGCGAGCAGAATGTACGCAATCTGCGCGGCTCGAAAGCAGAGGACATCATTTTTACCGGAAGTGCGTCACGGCGTGCCCTTGGCGTGGCCGAGGTTTCGCTGGTTTTTGATAATACGGGCGAGCTGCCGGTGGATTTCAAAGAAGTGGTTGTGACACGACGCCTTTTTCGTTCGGGAGAGAGTGAGTTTTATATCAACAAATCTCGCTGCCGTTTGAAGGATATCTATAATCTTTTTGCGGATACAGGCCTTGGGCATGATGGCCTGAGTGTGATCAGCCAGAACAAGATGGATGATATCCTGAACAGCAAGCCGGAGGAACGCAGGCTTTTTTTTGAAGAAACTGCAGGAATCACCAAGTATCGGAATCGAAAAAAAGAATCTTTGCGCAAGCTGGATGACACAGAGAACAATCTGATCCGCGTGAACGATATCATGCAGGAAATCGAGAAGCAGCTTGAGCCTCTGGCCGTGCATGCGGAAAAAACGCGGAAGTTCAATGCACTGCAGGAGGAATATAAAAAGTGCAAGCTTACAGGCCTTTTCCATAAGGAGGAAAAGCTGCGCAATGACCGTGAAGCCGGGGAGCAGAAACTTACGGAATGCAAGGATCAGGAGATCGAGGCGCAGGCGGCTGTTCAGCGCATCGAAGCGCGTAAGGAGCAGCTTGGCAAGGAACTGCTGGATGTTGAGAAATGTTTGCAGGCATTGTCGGAAAAGAATAATGAACTGCGTGATAAAATCGAGGGAGCCAATAGTGAGGCAGCTATCCTGGAAGAGCGCGGCAGGCAGCGCGATGCGGCGAAGCAGCGTATCCTCACACAGCGTGCGGAGCTTGAAAAGCTCGCGGCTGAGGCGCTGACAGAGCAGGAACGTTTCACGGCAGAGGAGGCTGAGCAGCGGAAGAAACTGCAGCTGGCCGATGAGCTCCTGGCAAAAGAGCGGCAGAAGTCCGGGGCTTTTGCCGGACAGATCCGTGAGCAGAAAGAACAAAGCCGTACGTTGGCTGAGGCGGCTCAGCAGCAGCAAAAGCAGCTGCTGGAAAAGCAGAATGAGCTTACGCTCATCGAGCATGAGCTTGCAGCCAATGAAGAAAACCGCAATATACGTGAGCAGGATACGCATGCGGCAAAGCAGGGACTGCAGGAATTGGAGCAGGAGAGCGCAGGACTGGGGCAGGAGCTTGCCGCACTGATGAAGGCGAAGGCTGCACAGGAACAGGCTCTGGGAGCTAAGCGCCAGGATCTGCAAAAGATTTCCGGGCAGGTGCGCAGCCTGCAGGAAGAGGATAATGAGACGGCGCAGCAGCTGCATGCGGCGAAGAACAAGCTGCAGTTCCTGAAGAATATGCAGCAGGCATATGAGGGCTTTGGGCGTGCGGCCAAAGCAGTGCTCAAGGCAAAACAGGGCTGGAGCAGCGGCATATGCGGTGCGGTTGCGGAGCTTTTTCAGGTACCAAAGGACTATATCACGGCCATTGAAATTGCTTTGGGCAGCAGCCTGCAGAACATTGTTACGGAGGATACGGCTACGGCAAAGCAGGCGATTGCTTTTCTGAAGCATGAGCGGCTTGGGCGCGTGACCTTTCTGCCCTTGTCCACGATTGTCGTGCGCAAGCCTGCAGAAGGTGCATTGCATGGGGAAGCCGGGGTCATCGGCTATGCGAATGAAATCATTGGTGTAGAGCCGAAATTCCGCAAGATAGCGGACTTCCTGCTTGCGCGCACGCTGGTGGTCGATACGCTCGACCATGCTTTGCTTTTGGCGAAAAAGCAGGGCTATCGTATGCGGATCGTCACGCTGGAGGGGGAGCTTCTGAATCCGGGCGGTTCTTTATCCGGCGGCAGCCAGCAGCACAAGGAGACCAGCTTCCTGAACCGCAGCGGTGAGATTGAGACACTCGAACAGGAAGCAGCTGCAGCGGCAAAACGTGCAGAGGAGCTTCGGGCGGAGAAAGAAAAGAAGGGCCTTGCCTATACTTCACTGGAGCAGGCTTTCCGGGAGCTCGAAAAGGAGGTGCAGGCAGCCGCGGTCCATGAGGCTGAGCTGCGGGTTGCAGGAGAACGCCTGCAGACGGCTGTACAGGAGAAGAAGGAGCAGCTGACGGCATTGTCCAAGCTTACGGCTGAGATGCAGCTGTCGTTTGCCCGGGCGCAGGAAAAGCGTATCACAGCTTCGCATGCGCTGCAGGAACTTCAGCAGTGCTTCCGAAAGGCTGCGGCAGATGCTGCGGCCGCAGAGGATAAGCTGGAGGATCTGGAGCAGGATGCTGAGGATCTCGCGAAATATATCAATGACCGTGAGCTCAAGCGCGCTGTGCTGGAGCAGGAAGTGCTGCGCAGCCAGGAACGTGCTTTGCTGCGTAAACGGGAACATGAGCAGACGCTGCAGCGCATCCGGCAGAACCAGACGGAGGAGCAGGAGCTGGAGAAGAATCTGCAGGAAAGCAGTGAACGGCTTGCGGCGCTGCGCGTTGAGAGCCAGGCATGGCAGGATCAGCATGAAAGCGGCCAGCAGGAATACAAGGATTATCATGAACAGAAGATGACAAAGCTGGTGGAAAGCCAGAAAAATGACAAGGCGGCACGTGATGCTGCCCACAGGCTTACGGTATTGCAGTCGAAGCTGCATGAACTGGAACTTACAGCTTCCAAGGTGCAGTTCAATCTGGAACAATGTCAGCAGGAAATGTTGGAGGAGTATGGCTATACAGCAGCTTCTGCTGAAGAACATATCCTTGATCTTCCGGCAGAGGAAATCCAAAAGCGTATGAAATCGCTGGAGGCAGATATTGCTGCCCTGGGGCCGGTAAATCCGAATGCAGTCACGGAATATGAGGAGCTGAGCCAGCGCCATACATTCATGCAAAAGCAGGCGGCTGACCTTGCTGCGGCGAGGGAGAACCTGCTGGGAATCCTGAAGGAAATGGATACGACGATGACGAAGCAGTTCAAGGAGGCTTTTGCGAAGATCGGAGAGTATTTCGGTGATATTTTCGTACGGCTCTTCGGCGGCGGCAAGGCAGAGCTTTTCCTCACAGATGAACGCGATGTGCTGAATTCCGGCGTAGAAATCGAAGTACAGCTGCCGGAAAAGAAACGGCAGAACCTTTCTGCGCTGTCCGGCGGCGAGCGTGCACTTACTGTCATTGCGCTGCTCTTTTCCTTTCTGCGTTATCGTCCATCACCGTTTTCGGTGCTTGATGAGATCGATGCACCGCTCGATGAGGCCAATGTCTCACGTTTCGGCGGTTTCCTGAAGGAGTTTGCGGAAAATACGCAGTTCATCGTTGTAACACATCGTAAAGGCACGATGGAAGCAGCGGATTTCATGTATGGCATAACCATTGAAGACGCAGGCGTATCGAAGGTCGTTTCGGTGCGGCTTGATCAAATAGAATAAGTTGGAGGATGTATTATGGGATTTTTTGATAAACTGAAAAAAGGGCTCACGAAAACACGGGAAACCCTCACGGGAAAAATTGAAAAGCTGGTACTTGGCTATGCGGATATCGACGATGATCTTCTTGATGAGCTGGAAGAAACACTCATCATGGCCGATGTCGGCGTGAAGACTACGGAAAAGCTCATGGCGAGTGTACGCAAGGGCATCAAGAAAAAGGAGATCAATACACCGGAGGATTTGAAGCCCTTCCTGCAAAAGGAGATTACTGAGCTGCTGACTGCGGGCTCGGATGAAACGCGCATTGCTGCGCAGGGACCAACGGTCATGCTGGTCATCGGCGTCAACGGCGTGGGCAAGACGACAACGATTGGCAAGCTCAGTGCTTACTACAAGGAGCAGGGCAAAAGCGTTATGCTCGCTGCTGCCGATACGTTCCGTGCAGCAGCCATCGATCAGCTGGAAATCTGGGGTCAGCGCACCGGAGCGGCGATCATCCGTCACGAGGAGGGCTCTGATCCGGCAGCTGTTGCGTTTGATGCGGTGAAAGCAGCCAAGGCGCGCAATATCGATATGCTCATCATCGATACGGCAGGACGTCTGCAGACAAAGTCGAATCTCATGGAAGAGCTCAAAAAGATCAACCGTGTCATTCAGCGCGAGATTCCGGAAGCACCGCATGAGACGTTGCTCGTACTCGATGCGACGACGGGACAGAATGCCATCAGCCAGGCGGATCTTTTCACCAAGGCTGCGCCGATTTCCGGTGTGGTGCTCACCAAGCTCGACGGTACGGCCAAGGGCGGCGTAGTCGTAGGCATCAAGGCAGAGCTTTCCATGCCGGTCAAATGGATTGGCGTAGGTGAAGGCGTCGAGGATCTGCGTCCGTTCAATGCTGCAGATTTTGCTAAGGCACTTTTCGAAG
>CAZTAP010000025.1:0-22220 GCA_964611665.1 uncultured Selenomonadaceae bacterium
CGACAAACGGTAATTTGTAATATTTTTACGCTTGAGTTTCCTTTTATGTTTCAAAGCAAATGCTGCATAGCATAAAAAAACCTTTCCCATCCATAGATGAGAAAGGTTTTTTTTAACGTTTGGAATTCTGGTTACGATGTGCCAGCAGGCGAATGACTTTCGCACCTGTGTTGTGGATACGGCGAAGCGGCGCTACACGCGTTTTGATTTTTGGCTTCATATCCTTTACGGTACCAAAATCGCCGCGTTTTAAATACGTCGTCTTAGTTTTGTCGGGTTTGAAGAAGTTCCGCAGATCCTTAAACAGGATTTCGGGTTCTGCATCCTGAACACAAAGGAAGATATCTGCAGCGACATACTTCAGTCCGGCATAAGTGTGGATCGTGAGATGTCCTTCCTTGAGAATCAGCATCATAGCGAAGTGACCTTCTTCAATGATCTGCGTATCCAGGGTAAGAATATGAAAGCTTGAATCCTGAATGATATCCTGCAGGGCAGTTTTTAAAAGTTCTATATCAGTAAGTTTTGTTGTTTTACAATTATACATGTCAACGGTCAGATGTCTGGCGATAATCTTCAATGGCAAATTCGCTCCTTCATGATGAAATGATAATGCACGTCAATAATCGACCCTTATTATTATAGATTATTCTGTTGACAATGTAAAGGGAGTGTACTATAATTATCTACCGTTTTTTCTTTCCAGTTTTTACCGTTGATACTGGCGTAGTTTTTTTCATACCAAGTACGATAAAGACAAGCAAGGCAATCGTAAAGGCACAAAGACTGGTCATCTGTGCAGATTTGAATAAGCCGAATACAAGGTTATTGTAATCCCCACGCAGATATTCCAGGAAAAAACGTGCTGTGGAGTAAAGCATGATGTAAAGTGTGAAGGCTTGACCTTTAGCGTGATTAGTTGAGCGGAACATCAGCAGCAGGGCAAAAATCACCATGTCCAGCTGGCCTTCCCAGATTTCAGCCGGCCAGAGCGGCTGGTCTCCATAGGTGTGATAAGCAAGTGTTGTGGCCGGGTACAGGATGCCGAATGCCGTACCCGTAGGGGCACCAAATGCATCGCCGTTTAAAAGATTGGCACAGCGGCCAAGGGCCTGTCCGAGGATGATTGCCGGTGCCAGGATATCGGCAAGAGCCCAGGTATCAATGTGATGGCGTTTTGTATAGAAAATTCCAACAAGAACGCCAAGGAATACACCGCCCTGAATGGCCATACCGCCTTGCCAGACATTCAGAATTTCCGTCAGATGATGCTGGTAATAGGCCCAGTCGAAAAAGAAGACATCCCAGAGCCGTGCACCAAGAAGTCCGCCGACACCGCAGTAGATGCCCATATCAACAATGTGCTCATGATAGCGTCCATCCTGTTTGGCCAGAAAATAGCCGACGCCTGTGGCCAGGATGATACTGAGGCTTAGCACGAGCCCATAGGAACGGATCGGAAAACCTCCGATATAGAATAGATATTGATGCATAAAGAGCCTCCTAGATATAAAGTACTTTTATTATAACGCCACTGTTCAGGATTACGCAACGCGAAATCCTGAACAGCGGCCTTATCCTGCAGAATCAGGAAAAGCAAAAGATTTTTGCGGAATATATTTGAAATTTGTGCGTGTGTGTGGTACTATAAATAACAAGTAAACTTGTAAAGAAATGCGATGACAAAGAGAGTAGCCAAAAAGGGAAAGGTACAGTGAACTGGTGATAGTGTGAAGCCGGTCCGATTAGCTTTTGGGCGAAGATCACTTTGGAGCAGCAGGCTGAAGAATCGTGCATTGCGATATAGTAGGCTGGGCCGGTTTTCGCCGTTAAAGGAATAGCATATGCTGGTATGCGAAATGGGTGGTATAATGATGGTTCGGCCTTCATCCTGTTTTGGGGTGAGGGCCTTTTCTTTTGCCATGGATGCTGTTTTTCGCAGGCCTGACGTTTTATTTTAAGGGGGACTTTGTTTGTATAGTAAAGTTGATACGAATTTGAATTTTGTTCAGCGTGAAAAGGAAGTAGAAAAGTTCTGGAAGGATCATGGCATCGCTCAAAAAACGATTGACCAGCGCGAGGGCTCGGATACGTTTACTTTTTATGATGGACCACCGACGGCAAACGGCAAGCCGCATATCGGCCATGTGCTGACGCGTGTCATTAAAGATCTTCTGCCGCGTTATCAGTCCATGAAGGGTAAGAAAGTTCTGCGCAAGGCCGGCTGGGATACACATGGTCTGCCGGTGGAACTTGAGGTAGAAAAGGCTCTTGGCCTTGATGGCAAGGAGCAGATTGAGAAGTATGGCATGGAGCCATTCATCAAGAAATGCCGTGAATCGGTCTGGAAATACAAAGGCATGTGGGAGGAGTTCTCGGATGTTGTTGGTTTTTGGGCTGATATGGAGCATCCTTACATCACATATGAAAACGACTTCATTGAGTCTGAGTGGTGGGCGCTGAAGGAAATCTGGGACAAGGGACTTCTTTATAAGGGCTATAAAGTTGTACCGTACTGTCCTCGCTGCGGTACGCCGCTTTCTTCTCATGAGGTCGCGCAGGGGTATAAGGATGTCAAGGAACGTTCTGCCATGGTCAAATTCAAGGTCAAGGGGGAGGATGCTTATTTCCTGGCCTGGACAACCACACCATGGACACTGCCTTCCAATCTGGCTCTCTGCGTGAATCCGGAGATCGATTATGTCAAAATTCAGGTTGCGGATACGGTTTATTATATGGCCGAGGCATTGATTGATACGGTTTTTGCAGAGGTTGAGGGTGAGCGTGAGGTCCTTGCAAAATTCAAGGGCAAGGATCTGGAATATCGTGAGTATGAGCCGCTTTATCCATATGCAGTAGGAAAACTCAAGAAAAAAGCCTTTTATGTCACCTGCGATGGCTATGTAACAACGACGGATGGTACAGGTATTGTTCATATGGCACCTGCTTTTGGTGAGGATGACTCCCGTGTCTGCAGGAAATATGATCTGCCGTTTGTGCAGTACGTTGACAGCAAGGGTCAGCTTACGAAGGATACGGATTGGGAGGGCGTTTTCGTCAAGGATGCTGACCCGCTCATCCTGAAGGATCTGAAGCTTAAAGGACTGCTTTTCAAGGCACCGGTCTTTGAGCACAGCTATCCGCATTGCTGGCGCTGCGATACGCCGCTCATCTATTATGCACGTGAGTCCTGGTTCATCAAGATGACGGATGTCAAAGACGAGCTTATTGCCAATAATAATACAGTCAACTGGATTCCGGAGAGCATCGGCAAGGGGCGTTTTGGCGACTGGCTTGAGCATGTACAGGATTGGGGAATCAGCCGTAACCGCTACTGGGGTACGCCGCTCAATATCTGGGAGTGTGAATGCGGCCATCAGCATGCAATCGGCTCGATTGAAGAGCTGAAATCCATGTCGGATAACTGTCCGGATGGAATCGAGCTGCATCGTCCGTATATTGATGCAGTTACCATCAAATGTCCGGAATGCGGCAAGGAAATGCATCGTGTGCCAGAGGTTATTGATTGCTGGTTCGACTCTGGCTCCATGCCGTTTGCACAATGGCACTATCCGTTTGAGAACAAGGAAATCTTCGAGCGCCGCTTCCCGGCAGATTTTATTTCCGAGGCAGTGGATCAAACGCGTGGCTGGTTCTATTCACTGATTGCAATCTCAACGCTGCTCTTCCATAAGGCGCCGTACAAGAATGTCATCGTGCTTGGACATGTGCAGGATGAGAATGGCCGTAAGATGAGTAAGTCCAAGGGCAATGCAGTCGATCCGATGGAGGCACTCGGCAAGCATGGTGCGGATGCAATCCGCTGGTACTTCTATGAGAACAGTGCACCCTGGCTGCCAAACCGCTTTCATGATGGTGCAGTTCAGGAAGGCCAGCGCAAGTTCATGGGAACGCTTTGGAACACGTATGCATTCTTTGTGCTCTATGCGAACATCGACAACTTTGATGCAACGAAATATAAGCTGGAGTATGACAAGCTTTCTGTGATGGATAAGTGGGTGCTTTCCCGTCTGAACACACTGGTCAAGACAGTCGATGCAGATCTCGGCAGCTATAAGGTCACTGAGGCAGCGAAAGCTTTGCAGGAGTTCGTTGATGAGCTCAGCAACTGGTATGTGAGACGCAGCCGTGACCGCTTCTGGGCAAAGGAGCTTACGCAGGATAAGATCAATGCTTACATGACGCTGTATACGGCCCTGGTTACGACGGTCAAGGCAGCGGCACCGATGGTACCATTCATTACGGAATCCATCTATCGCAATCTTGTCTGCAGTATCGATCCAAAGGCTCCGGAAAGTGTGCATCTTTGTGATTTCCCAACGGTTCACGAGGAGTATATCGATGCAGAGCTTGAGAAGAATATGGAGCTTGTGCTGGAAATTGTTGTTCTGGGACGTGCTGCGCGTAATGCGGCAAATATCAAGAATCGCCAGCCAATCGGCTGCATGTATGTCAAAGCGGAAACTGCTCTGAGTGATTTCTTCAAGGAAATCGTAGAGAATGAGCTGAATGTCAAGCAGGTTGTCTTCAAGGAGGATATGGAAGCGTATCTTTCCTATAGTTTCAAACCTCAGTTTAAGGTGCTTGGCCCGAAGGTTGGCCGACAGATTGGCGAAATCAAGGCAGCGCTGGGCAAGGTCAATGGTCACGCAGCTAAGGAAGAACTGGATAAGACAGGTCAGCTGAAGCTGACGTTGAAATCTGGCGAGGTTACACTCCTGCCGGAAGACATCGAGGTTACGATGGCACAGACAGAGGGCTTTATGGCACAGCGTTACAATGGCGTGACCGTTGCTTTGGAAACAACGCTTTCGGAGGAATTGATCGAAGAAGGCTTTGTACGTGAGATCATCAGCAAGCTGCAGACAATGCGTAAGGAAAATGGCTTTGAGGTCATGGACCATATTACGGTCTATGCGGAGGGCAATGATCAACTGGCTGCGCTCATGCGGAAGAATGAAGCATTTATCAGGGAAATTACCCTGGCGGATGCAATCGAGTATGGAAAGACTGAGGGGTTTGCCAAAGAATGGAATATCAATGGCGAGACGGTTACCCTGGCAGTAAAATAATTTTCAATAAAAATAAATGTTTTTAGGGACTAAAGGGGATTGCCATGAGAACTGGCAGTCCCTTTTTTTATTTGCTTATTTTTATGTCTCGAATTTTTGAAGGATTTTTGTAGTATTTGGAGAAGAAAATATAAGCGAAATAAATCTGTTAATTCATAGAAAACAGAAAATTTAAATAAAGCATGGGAGAGGTGATTGCTTTGACGGTCCTGAAGAAAAAAGTCTTGATAACTGGCGGTTGTGGTTTCTTGGGCCAGGCGATGGCAGAGCGGTTTATGAAGGAAGGCTGGGAGGTTCATCTTTTGGATGATCGCTCCTCAGCGCGCATGGGCAGGCTTTCCAATGGGACGCATTTTTATCCCTATAGTGTTACCGAACCCCGCTGCGAGGAGATTTTCCGCATTCATAATATAGATGTTGTTATCCATAATGCCGAACGGTCTACTTCTCTGAAAAAAGAAGGCTATATGGAGAACAGTGAAATCAATTTCCTTGGTCTGGAGCATATGCTTCATTTATCCAGCCGATATCGTGTGAAAAAGTTCTTTTTGGCTTCGACAGGAAGCCTGATCGACCATGGACGCCTGGCGGCTGATGAGGAAGCTGATTCCCTGGTGGCAAATCTCAGGACAATGCAAAAGGATATCAACGAACAATATGCTTTGTATTGGAAAAATATTTTTGGCCTGGATGTTACCGTTTTACGTTTTTCCACGGTCTATGGTCCAGGTCAGCTGCCGGAGCATGGCGTAGTTTCCCGTTTGCTGCATGCAGCCTTATATCGTGAGCCGTTTCGTTTCAATGGCTCGGAACTTCAGACACGTGATTTTCTTTATATCGATGATGCAGCATTTGCTGTCTATCAGGCAGCTGTGCGCAAGTATAATGGTGATCGGCTGAATGTTTCTTCTAACACAACAACAACCTTTCGTGATTTGCTGGAACTGTGCAAAGCTTTTGTACCGGAACCAGAAATTATCTGGGATAAAGAAGAGGTCGGCGACTTCCAAAGGGCCACGCTCGATAATGCACGCTGCAGGCAGGAACTTGGCTGGCAGCAAAAAGCTGATCTGTCCACGGGAATCCGGCAAACCTGTGAGTGGTATAAAGCCTGGCAGCTGAAGGAAAGGCAGGCAGTACAGGATGAACTGAGAAAAACAGAGCGCCAGAAAAAACTGGATGCGGTCAGGCCCTATATCGAAAATTTGCTGATGTTTGTGGTGATGGTTGTTATCATGCTGTCTCAGAAAGGATCTGTCGTAAATACTTCGATCGGATTGGACTTCAATTATGTTTATATTGCGGCTATGGGCATATTGTATGGCAAGAAACAAGCGATTCCTGCAGTAATCCTTTCGACAATCCTGTTATGTTATTCTTTTACGCAAAATGGGGCAGATCTTGTTTCGCTGTTGTATCTGCCGCAGCATTTATTGCATTTTGCAGCGTACTTATTCATTGGCGTACTCACAGGCTATATTACGGATACGCGTGGTTTGCAGCTGGAATCTGAGGTCTATCAAAAAAACAGATTGCATGAACGGTATGCTTTTCTTGAAACACGCTATGAAGAAAGCATTGAGGTCAAGGAGAAACTTTATCATCAGATTGTCAATTCGGATGACAGTATTGGACGGATTTATCGGATCATTCGCAAGCTTGACAGTGTGGAGCTGGAAAATGTCTTTACCAAGGCGGCAGAGGTAACTGCAGAGATCCTTGATACAGACCGTGTAGCTGTTTATATTGTGGGCCGGGATGGGCAGTATTTGCGCCAGAAAGTGCGCCACGGGGCCGGGATGGAAACTATTCCTCGTTCTCTTCGTATTGCAGACTTTCCTTATCTGGATGGAGTGCTGCATGAACACCGTATGTTTTTCAATCGCAAACTAGAGAAAGGCTTGCCGGATTTAGCAGCGCCAATCGTTCAGGATAATACGGTCATTGCGGTTGTAGAAATCTTCGGGCTCGATTTTTCCCAATGGACGTTGGCTCAGCAGAATCTGTTGTCTGTTACGGCGCGTCTTATTGCTACAGCTATGGGGAAGGCATATCGTTATGAGGAAAGCCGCCAAAGCAGCAAGTATCTGCCGAATACACGTATTCTGCAGCAGGATGAATTCCATAAGATCTGTCTGGAGATTGCGGAACGCTGCCAGATGCAGAAAATCGTCATACCAATCAAATTTTTGCAGATTGAATTGGCTGGACGCGACTATGAAACAATGGATCAGCTGCTGTCCTCTGTGGTTCGTGCGGAAGATTTCCTTGGCATCTATGAACATAAATTGTATCTTTTGCTCATAGATGCTGCAGAGGATACATTGGCATTGGTACAGAAGCGTTTGCTGAATAAGGGCGTCCAGAGCAGGGATGTGGGTGATCAGTTATGAATATGCTGTTCTTGATTGGTTTATTGTTTCATTTGCTGCTTACCGGCTTGTTTTTCCTTTTTATCCGTCGTCATTTGCCACAGCAGCAGGCGGAGACTGAAACGCTTTACTGTTTTTTCGTGCCGTTCTTTGGCGTATTTATGTTGCTGGGATTGCATTTTTTGTGCTGGAGCACGGATAGGGAAGTTATGCACGATACCCATAAACTGAATCGGGATGCAAAGGTATTCAGCAAGAATATGCGTCAGGATTCGGAAATCATTCCGTTGAATGATACGATTTTCGTAGAAGATCCGCAGCAAAAGCGGCGCTTTTTTACCGAGGCAATCAAACAGAATATGCTTCAGAATCAGCACGTTTTGCAGCAGGCTGTACATGATGAGGACCGGGAGGTTGCCTATTATGCGATTTCGATGCTCACGACTAAACTGGAGGAACTGGAAACGCGTCTGTTTGATGAAGAAAGACTAGTGAGAGAAAAGCACGGGCCAAAGGCAGTGAAAATCCTAAAGGAATATGCGGTAAACCTGCGGGAATATATTGCGCAGAAATTTATTGATCCAATGACCCGTCGGCAAAAGGAAATGCGTTATGCAGAGATCCAGGGAAAGCTCATTGA
The DNA here is from genome assembly GCA_964611665.1 of uncultured Selenomonadaceae bacterium. GTDB lineage: Bacteria > Bacillota > Negativicutes > Selenomonadales > Selenomonadaceae > CAZTAP01. Next base: position 8,106 of record CAZTAP010000025.1, read on the forward strand.
GGCAGAGCCGGAGGAACAGGAGCATTATAGGGAAAAAATCTGTCAGGATATTCATTTACAGAATTATGCTGCAGCGCAGGAGACCTGTGCATTGTTTATGGAACGTTTTCCTGAGGGCGAACAGCCATATCTCATGTATATCCGTTTATATCAGGCTATGCACGAACCCGAAAAGCTCCAGAAGAAGATTGCAGAACTCAAGGCACTTCCAATCAAGCTTACGATTGAAGCAATAGAGATCATCCGGTTCTGGGATCGTAAGGGGGCGGCTGCACATGTATAGAAAAAACTTTGCGGGGATTTTTCTCCTTGTCTTTTTGCTGGGAATTTTTTTTCAATACAATCGCATGGATGGCTTTTTGTATCTTAGTGCGGTGAAATCAAAAGATGCCAGGGCAGGCTGGACTTTGGAAAACAGCCTGCAGGATAAGGCTGCATTGCCGAAGGACACTTTTTTGATTATTTATAATCCGGAAAATGTGCGCAGTACACTTATGCAGCATGAGTTGAAAAAAATGCTGGAAGGGCAGAAAAAAGCGGCTGTCGTAGTCCGCTCAGCAGAAACGCCGGACATCACCAAGGAGCAATATACAGGTGTCATTCTCGCAACAGGGCAACTGTCTCAGGTAGCAGCACTGAGCGCTGTTGAGGACTATGCGGAAGATGGCGGTACGGTGCTTCTTTTGCAAGGGCTGATGGATGATTCTGTTCCCGAAGCGTTACTGCATGAGATCGGTATTGCTTCGCTGGGGCAGGCCAAGGATGTGTCAGGCATCCGGGTGAAAACGGATTTCCTGTTTGGTGCCAGAGATTTTTCCATGGATGCTGCAGGCTATCAGACCAATGCGCGTGAGGCAGTCCTTGAGCCATCAGCACGTGAGCATATGAGCTCGATGGATGATACGCCTCTTTTTTGGGAGAATCCTGCTGGCGATGGAAAGTATGTTGTCTATAATGGCATCGAACTTGTAGAAAAACGCAATATCGGGCTTATGGCAGCGGCGCTGAGCATGACAAAGGAGAACTATGTTTATCCGATTGCAGGATTGAAGTTCTTCTTCTTTGATGATTTCCCGGCACCAGAGCCGGAAGGCAATTATGATAAGATTTATCAGGAACTGCAGATGAGCACGCAGGAATTTTATCGCAAGGTCTGGTGGCCGGATATGCTTACAAATGCGAAAAAGTATGATTTGAAATATACCGGGCTGATTATTGAATCCTATGGAAATCAGGTCAAAGGACCATTCCGGCCCATTGACCGGAAAACAGTCAAGGAAAATCTCATCGCCTATGGGCGTGAACTGCTGAAGGCTGGCGGTGAGCTCGGCATCCATGGCTACAATCATCAATCACTTGCACCCGCAGGCTATAACCAGGATGAGCTTGACTATACGCCGTGGGAAAGCCAGGCGGATATGGAAGAGTCTTTGCAGGAGCTCAGGAGATATGTCAAGGAATCCTATCCGGATTATGATTTCCAGACCTATGTGCCGCCGTCCAATATTATGAGCCCGGAAGGGAAAGCAGCAGTGAAAAAAGTGTTCCCGGAAATCAAGGTATATGCATCTGTTTTCAGCGGTGCATTGGAAAGCCGGGCGTATTTCCAGAATTTCGAGCGGCATGACTCCGGACCTTATGCAGGAGTCTATGAGATACCGCGCATCAGTGCGGGGCATATTCCTTCCAGGGATATGCTTTGGGAGGATATCGGGGTCCTGAATTATATTGGCGTATTTTCTCATTTCATCCACCCGGATGAGTTGTTCTACGAGGAAAGCAAGGATCTTACCTGGAAAATGATGAAAGCCGGTCTGGACCAGTTCCTGAGCTGGGTTGAAGATCATTATGGCTGGCTGAAAGCTTGTACAGCGTCCGAGGGGGCAGATTATCTCGGTGATTATTATGATATGGATTATCGTGTGACCGAGTCGGATGACGGGCTGCAGCTTTATTGCTGGAACTATCATGCTCCATTGAAGTTCATCCTGAAGACACAGCGTGAAATCGGTCAGGCAGAAGGATGCAGGGTCGATTCCATTGATGAGGATGTTTATCTGGTGACGATTGAGAAGCCGCAGGCAAAGATTTTTTGGAAGGGCGGGAGTGAAGAATGAAGATTTGCTTATTGACGGAAGGCTCCTATCCTTATATTGTCGGAGGAGTGTCCTCCTGGGTCCAGATGCTGATTGAAGGGTTTCCTGAGCATGAGTTTGTGCTTTATTCCATTGGTGCAGAACAGAAGGACCGGGGGCAGTTCCGCTATAAAAGGCCGAAAAATCTCACTGCGATTCAGGAGGTGTTTCTTGATGAGATTTTGGCGCTGCGTTCACCGGGTATGCGTATGCATACGCTGCAAGCCAGTGAGAAGGAATGTTTGCAGGAGCTTGTGACGGGAGGAAAGCCTATTCGTCTGAAGGAATTGATCGAAATCTTTCGTGGTCAGAAAAAAAGGGATCCTTTAGAGATTTTTATGAGTGCTGATTTTTTTGATGTGATAAAAGTGGTCTATAAGGAAAAGTACAGTCATTTGCCTTTTACGGATTTTTTCTGGACAATCCGTTCCATGCTGCTGCCGCTTTTTTATCTCCTGCAGCAGGATTTGCCGGAGGCCGATGTCTATCATAGTGTAGCTACGGGCTATTGCGGTGCTCTGGGCGGCATTGCAGCAGAAGTCTGCCATAAGCCGTTTTTGATTACGGAGCATGGAATCTATTCGCGGGAGCGTGAGGCGGAGATCATTCGCTGCCAATGGGCGAAGGGAGACTTCAAATCTGTCTGGATACAGTATTTTTACAATCTGGCCCGCCTGGCGTACGATAAGGCAGATCAGGTCCTTACGTTGTTTGAGAAAAATGCTCAGACGGAAATAGAGCTTGGCTGTGATCCGGCCAAGATCCAGATCATACCAAATGGAATCCATATGGAGCGTTTTCAGCATATACCGGAGCTGCAGGTGCATGATGGTCCGGTCTGCATCGGGGCTGTTGTGCGGGTGGTTCCAATCAAGGATATCATTACTATGCTGCGGGCGTTTTTCCTGGTAAAGCAGTCGCTGCATGATGCGAAGCTTTATATTATGGGGCAGTATGAGGAGGATCCGGATTATTATGCGCTGTGCCAGCAAACAGTGGAAATTTTGCAGCTGAAGGATGTTGAGTTTACCGGCTCGGTGAATGTGGCAGAATATCTTGGGAAAATGGATATTCTGCTGCTTACCAGTATCAGTGAAGGACAGCCCCTGGCCGTATTGGAGGGACAGGGCGCACATCGTCCATTTGTTACGACGGACGTTGGCTGCTGCCGCGAACTGATCTATGGGCGTTCAGATGACTCTCTTGGCCCGGCTGGTGCAGTTGCTGCACCGATGGACTATGAAAGCATGGCAAAGGAAATCCTGCGCCTGGCCAGAGATCCAAAGCTGCGCAGAGAAATGGGAAATACTGGCTTTGAACGGGTCCGCTCAGGGTATACGTATGAAAAATTCATTGAGTCCTATCGTGGGATTTATCAGCAGTTGGAAAAGGGGGGATGCTGAATGGCCGGGATTGGCTTTGAGCTGAAAAAACTTTTCAATGGGCGCACGGCAGGCGGATATTTAAAGGCGTACAGCTATTCTGCGGTGATTACGGCTGGCCCGTTTGCCTTGATGACAGGAATGGTACTTGCTATACAGGTGATGTTCATTTTTTTCGGCATTTCATTAGAGGAATCACATTTGTATACGGCATCGGTCATTTATCCGTTCGTGTTTTCGCATATTTTATCGAGTGGCTTTGTTATGGTCATCACGCGTTATCTTGCTGATCTTCTGTATAGCAACGATCAACGTTCTGTTACACCATCACTTTTTGGTATCATGGTGTTCACCGAAATCATTGGCAGTATTGCGGCGATTCTTTTTTTCTGGAATAAGCCGCTGGATTTTGGCGTGAAGTTCCTTACGTATATTTTCTTCATGCAGATGCTGGCAATTTGGCTGTCTGGCGTTTATCTTACGGCAATCAAGAATTATAAGGGATTGTTTCGCAGCTATATCAGCGGCGTAGTGATCAGTATCGTGCTTTCTTTTTTTGTCTTGTATACCGGCTGCCTTGCTCCGGTTCCGGGCGTTCTGCTCGCTATGGATATTGGTCTGGGCTGTATCGTGATGCTGTTCCTTATGCATATTGTCCGTTATTTTGGTTACGCAGAGGATGGATTGAACTTTGCTTTTCTTCCTTATTTCGAAAAGCATCCGAAATTGTTCTTCATTGCGCTTTTTTATACGATGGCGCTTTATCTGCCGAATATCATCATCTGGCAGGGACCGATGGGCATAAGCATTGCTGATACCTATGTATATGCACCTGTCTATGATGTCGTGACCTTTTATGCTTTTCTTTCGATTCTTCCGGTTATGATGATGTTTGTTGTGTCGACCGAGCTTCATTTTTATGAGAAGTATGCAGTGTACTTTACGTATATCACCAAGAAAGGGAATTTTAAGGATATTGAAGATGCAAAACAGGATGTTTTGCATACTTTATGGGTGGAATTGCGTAATATTGTAGAATTCCAGCTGGTATTTACCTTGATCTTTCTGGCTTTGGGCAATTACTTTCTTTCTCAAATCGGACTGTCTCCAGAGGCGGTCAACATTTACATCCTCATTGTCCTTGGGGCATTTTTTCTCGGGGCGGTGCAGGTGATTTATACTTTGCTTTTATATTTTGAGGATCAGCAAGGTGTTCTATGGATCGTTGGCAGTCTTTTTATGGCGGTATTGGTTTTTGGCATCATCGGATTTTTGATGGGAGAGAAAACCTATGGTTTCACCTTTTTCCTGGCAACGGCATTTGCCTTTCTTGCGGCGTATGCACGTGCAGTATATTTTTGCAATCGCATCGATTATTTTGTTTTTTGCTCACGCCCAGTGTTCTATCATGAGCCGGAGGGCTGGTTCTCAAAATTGGCGAATCTGCTCCAAAAGCATGCGGTAAAGGAGTGATGTGTGTTGGATAAAAAACAGTTGAAGTATCTCGTCCTTGCTTCCTTGAGCCTGCCTTGTCTGCAAGTCAATACAGCTTATGCATCATCGGTGAATGTCATACATGATGTGCCAAATAAGTTTTTGTATATGGAGAATGCTGCTGCGGACATCAAAGCCTATAAGACTGCTGTACAGGATTTGGAGCAGGCAAAGCTGGATGCCCGGCAGGCGGCTGCAGATCTTGAGCAGGCCCGCTCGGATCAAACAACGGCGCAAAGGAGTCTGCAGGATGCCGAAGCTGCAGTAAAGGCGGCCGCAGCGAATTTGCAGCAGGCAAGAACCCAGCTTGAACAGGCAAAATCCTTGTCAGCAGAAAAGACAAGGGCTGCAATTGTAAGCCAGCAGGCAGAGGCTGATTATGCGCCCAATGTATATGCAGCAAGATCTACGGTAAGTGATCTGCAAAATCAGGTTAGTCAGGCAGAAGCGCAGCGGCCGGCGCCTCCAGTCCGTCAGACAGCTGCACAAGGAGGGGCAGATTCCGCTCTGGCGGATAAAATCCAGAGTGCTTTGGCAGATGTGGATTATGCAGCGGAATACCTGAGCAGTATTGAAGACGAGATCAATGCGGAGAAGGCTGGCAGCACGGGGGACAGCGAAAACGCTGCCGATGAGGCAGAAAATGAGGCAGAACAGGAAGCCTATGATGCAAGACTGGATGACCTGAATCAGCAGTTGGATGATGCCTCGCAGCAAATGGATGATGTACAGTCCGAATTTGATGCGCTGACTGATGCACGTGAGCAGGCAGAGGCTGAGGAAGCTGATGCAAGGGAGGCTGTTGCAGATCTGGAAAACGATACAAGGGCAGCGGCACAGGATTTGGCAGAAAGCCAGAAGGATAAGACAGAGGCAGAAGCCTATCTGGCAGAAGCAGAAAAAAATCTGCTGCAGGCAGAGACAGGCTATAAAGAGGCAAAAAAAAATGAGCAGACAGCACAGGACTCGCTGATGTATTGGGGCGAAGGGCGTACAGCGGCTGCCGGTGCGGAGTTTTATTCCTGGCATGGCGCAGAAAGCGGGCATCAGGTGTATGTCCCCTATAACTTCAGCTCATCGGATCGTCATCATGCAATCGATCTGTCTTTGAGTACAGGATATGTATCTTCAGATACGGGAAAGACTGACGGGCATGTATCCGGCTGGACGGATACGGCGCTGAGTGTGACGAAACTGAATGATCATGCAAAGTATGATGTGCGCTATCATCTGGATATCAATGTGCCTACGGGGCAATCCAAGATTTATGACAATGCGGTTGTACCGGATGATCTTGCGATGTTTACACGATTTGGTGAAGGCTGGAACTGGACACCCGGCATCGAGGTCTGCAAACATCTGAATGATACGGATTCATTCAGTGTGAAGACATCCTATTCTTTGCGCGGCAGCTATGAATACAGCAAGAATGTTCCGGATGCCAGCATTGATCCTGGCAATACCTGGAGTACAGAATTATCGTATTTACATGCCGAAGAAAATGAGAAACTCATGGCCAGGCTTTTTTTCACGACGCATACTGGGAAAACAGATGAGAATGGTTTAAAATATAAAGAGGGAAATGATTTTGGTGCAGAGGTTTATTATGAGAAGGCAGTATCTGCGCAAAACAGTATGGAAATTTACGCAGGCCTTTCGTATACGGGAGCTTCGGATTATGATGTGCTGAATGAAGAGCCAAACAGTGGGATACATCGCACCTATTTCGGGCTTGGACTCATGCATAAAATCGACGCGAAGCGCACATTTCGTATCCTGGGGAATTATGTCCGTTCAGATGGTTATACCTATGATCCGTTGAGAAATACGTATATGGATAACAGGCGCCGCCTCTCTTTGCTTGCTGTGTATGAAGAGAAACTGAACCAGCAGGATAATATTTCCCTGGCATTGGAGCATTACAGCCTGCAGGAGGATAATTCTTCTGGTTATCATGGCTGGGGGGCAGCTTTTATGTGGAATCATAACTTTTGAAGGAGTGCAGAATGAAGAAAAAAATTTGGCTGATCGCCGGACTGCTTGGTATAGGCAGTCTGGCTTTTTCTCTGACAACGTCTTTTTCCGCATCCGGACAAGGCGACGGGAGAGGACAGAAGATACAATACCGGCATGAAATGGTGAATCTGCTTTCCGACCTTCGTCAATATACAGAACAAAGGAATCCGGGCTTTCTGCTGCTTAGCAATAATGGGCTGACCTTGCTGGATCCATCAGGCAATCCGGCAGACGATGTCAGCCGCATGCAGTCATCTGTTGATGGTGTCTTATTGGAATCCTGCCATTTCGGCTGGGATTTGAAGGATGATGAAGCAACACCGGAAGAGAGCAGGAAGGCTATGCTGGAGGCTGCCGCGTGGGCGAAGAACTGCGGACTCCCCGTATTGAATATTGATTACTGTTTTTCCCGAAATAATGTACGGGAAGCCTGTCGACAGAATCGGGAGGATGGTTTCATTGGATTTGCGGCGAAAAGGCGTCAGCTTGATGTTATCCAGCAGGTGCCGGCAAAATCGTGTAAACGAGATTGTTCTGCCTTGAAGGAGGTAGAAAGTTTCCTGGTTTTGTTGAACCCGGAGCACTATACGACGAAGGAGCAATATCTTAGTGCTTTGCAGAGTACAAATCAGGATTTGCTGGTCATCGATTTGATTTATGGTGGTGTACCGCTGACAGGACAAGAGGTAAAGACGCTGAAACGAAAAAGCGATGGAAGCAGGCGGCTGGTATTTGCCTATATGAGCGTGGGCGAGGCGGAAAGCTATCGCTCGTATTGGCGCCCGGAATGGAACGAAAAGCAGCCTGAGTGGATGGATGCAGCCAATACGGATTGGACGGGGAGCTTCAAAGTAAAATACTGGACGAAAGAATGGCGCAGTATCCTTTATGGTTCCCAGGATGCTTATCTGGATCAGATCCTTACGGCTGATTTTGATGGAGCTTTTCTTGATGTTGTCGATGTCTATGAATATTTTCAAGCAAAGCAGGAAGATGCAGGACAAAAGTAGAATATTGCTTTATGATAGAAAATCTAAGTTTGCTATATTTAGGAACGGAAGTCTTTATGGCAGGAAGGGGAGGACGCAGGATGAGTGCTCTATTAGAAGAATTACGAGCGATGGGTTGTGATATTGATGGCGCTATGGCACGTTTTTTGAATAACGAAGATTTTTATGTCCGCTGCTTGAAAAAGATGCTGAAGGATCCATCTTTTGCTGCATTGGGTGAGGCATTGAAGCAGTCCGATGCGGAAAATGCTTTTCATCAGGCACATACCTTAAAGGGGGTAGTGGCCAATATGGGGATAACGCCATTGTATGATCTCACGGTAGAGATTGTAGAACCTTTGCGTCACGGAGATTGCAATCCGGGGTTATGGAGTGTTTATGAGAAGCTGTTGGCAAACAAAGAAGAATATCAGGAACTGATAGACCGGCTGGGGGTTTAGGCGTGAAAGCAAAGCATGAGCATAGTTTGCCCGATGGAACTATCTTTGAGCATACGCATGAAGCGGAGGACGTACATCATCATGTGCACAGTCATACACAGACGCGCGCAGTATTGAACCGTATGTCAAGGCTTATTGGACATCTTGAATCGATCAAGAAGATGATTGAGGATGGCCGTGATTGCAGCGAGGTACTGGTACAGTTGTCGGCAGTGAATTCTGCGGTTCGAGGTGTAGGAAAGGTTATTTTGAAGGATCATTTGGAACATTGTATTGTTGAGGCGGTTCAGCAGGATGACCGTGAGGCCATTGAGAAACTGAACAAGGCCATCGACCAGTTTATTCGTTGAGTCGAGGAGGACGGCATGGAGGAGTTATATCAGGCGGCAGGGATTGAATATGATAAAGGACTGGAACGTTTTATGGGGAATGCGGATCTTTATCAGAAGTTCCTCACGAAATTCCTGTACGATGGTTCTTTTGAGGAATTCTGTGAGGGCTTTGAAATGGGTGATCTGGTCATGGCAGAAAAGGCAGTCCATACATTGAAGGGCACAGCCGGAAATTTGAGCATGATGACGCTCTTTCGGGCAACCGATCAGACCGTAAAGGCGATACGTTCCGGGAAGGCTCAGGAGGAACTTCGTCCTTTTGTCAAGCAGGTGCGTCTGGCCTATGAAATGGTCTGTGATGCAATCCGGGCGCATAAATAGCAAAAAAAACAACAACCGCAAAGGTTGTTGTTTTTTTGCTATTTATGGAACCGGAATGAAACGGGCAAGGCCTGGATGGCTGCTTTTGCTGATATCATTTTTGATCTGACTGAGTGCGATGACAGCTGGGGCGAAACGCAGGCGGAACTTAAAACGCATCAATGTATGGGAATTCCCACCGAAAATCGGTACGCGATCCAGTGCATACATTGGTTCGCCAAGCGAATCCAGGCCGTAATGCACGGTAAAGGCACCGCGATATCCGGCCTCTTTAGTCAGCTGCTGAACCTCGCTGTTATAAGAACCGCATGGATAGGCAATGAAGGTTACCGGCTTTTTCAAATGCCATTCAAGTGCTTTGCGTGCATCCTTTAATTGGTGCATGGTTTCTGCGGTTGATTCGGTTTTGGTAAGCTCTACATGGCTCAACGTATGGCTTTCAAAATCAATGAGACCGCTTTCCTGCATTTCATTCACCTGATCCCAGGTCAGATAGTTGGGATAGGTACCGACATAATCGGAAATCAGGAAAATCGTTGCTTTCTGGTGATAGCGTTCCAATATGGGATACGCGTTTTGATAATTATCGAGATAACCGTCATCGAAGGTGATCACTACGGGTTTATCCGGGAGAGAAGCACCATTTTCCAGGGCATCGGCAAGTTCTGCCGGTGTGATGGTATGATAGCCTGCCTGATCCAGATAGTCCATCTGTGCGGCAAATTCTGAGGTGCTTACTGTCAGGGCGTTATGATCACGGTCGTTGATCTGATGATAATTCAAGACCGGTACGCCATCCTGACCAAGATGCAGGAGATAAAAGAACCCGGCAGCCAATAAAAGCAGGAGAAGAATAACTGTACGTACAATGATTTTTTTCGAGATAAACAAAAAAACACGTCCTTTAATTACTACCTGTAAAATTGCAGGCTGATTTACAAGGTAGGCAAAAAGCCCATATCGACTAATATATAGCAAAGCAGAGCAGGTGTCAAGGCAGCAGGAACGTCAAGAAGCAGGTTTCCCTCTGGAAAACCTTGAACAATGGCGTTATAATAGAAGGCAGATTGAAAAAAGGGAGTAAATAAAAATGACAAGAAATGATTTGTGCTGGTGTGGCAGCGGTAAGAAATATAAAAAGTGCCATATGGATTTTGATGAGCGTCTGAATGCGATGAAATTCAATATTTTCAAAGGACAGGTGCGTCCGCCGAAGAAGATCATCAATAATGAAATGGATATTGCAGCAATCCGTAAAAGCGGTGTGATCAATGATGGTGCGCTGGATCTCATGACCGACCTGGTAAAACCGGGCGTAGATACGGAGATGCTGAATCAGGCAGCGCATGAATACATTGTAAAAAACGGGGGCATTCCGGCCTGCCTGAATTATGAAGGCTATCCGAAAAGCGTATGCATTTCCATCAATGAGGTAGTCTGTCATGGGATTCCTTCCAAAAAGACAATCCTGAAAGATGGAGATATTGTCAATATCGATATTACTACAATACTTGATGGTTATTATGCAGATGCTTCGCGGATGTTTTTGGTAGGGAATGTCTCAACGGCGGCCGAACGTCTGGTCAAGGTGGCCAGAGAGTGCATGGAGCTCGGCATTGCGGCAGCACAGCCATGGCATTTCCTCGGAGACATCGGAGCAGCTTGTGAGGCACATGCGCATGCGAATGGCTATTCTGTTGTTACCGAGCTCGGCGGCCATGGGGTGGGCAAGTCCTTCCATGAGGAACCGTTCGTGCCGCATGTGGGAGAGGTGGACACCGGAATGCTGCTTGTTCCGGGTATGGTACTTACCGTAGAGCCGATGATCAACGCAGGAAAGTATAAGGTCGTCGTGGACAAAAAGGATGGCTGGACAGTCACAACGAAGGATAAATCCTTATCGGCACAATGGGAAAAAACTATATTGATTACGGAAACAGGTACGGAAGTTCTTTCCAGCTGATAAAAAACTATTGACAGGGAAGAAAAAAATGACTATAATATTTTAAGTACATGACACGTGACTCAGTAGCTCAGCTGGATTAGAGTATCTGACTACGAATCAGAGGGTCGGGGGTTCGAGTCCCTCCTGGGTCACCAATATGTTTACAATGGCGGTTGTGGTGAAGCGGTTAACACACTGGATTGTGGCTCCAGCATTCGTGGGTTCGATCCCCACCAGTCGCCCCATTTATGAATAGGACAGCCGTGTATTTGCGGCAGGAATAGAAAGATGGAAGGCGCAGAGTTCTCTGCGCTTTTCTTTGTGTATGAAGGAAGGGAATTTTAATGACAACATTCAAGGAATTGGGAATTTCTGCCTCAGTTTGCGAGGTTTTGCGCTATCAGGGAATTCAGGAAGCTACCACGGTACAGGAAGAAACGATTCCTCTCGTGAGAGCAGGCCGCGATCTTATTGTGCAGTCACAGACGGGAACAGGGAAGACGCTGGCTTTTTTGCTGCCAATCATGGAAAAGATCAAGGCTGGTGTGCCGGTAGCACAGGCTTTGGTTGTAACGCCGACCAGAGAACTCGCCATTCAGATTGCCAAGGTTGCAGCAAGTGTTGGCGAAGCGGCTGGCGTGCGCTCACTGGTGATTTATGGCGGGCAGGATATTGAGCGTCAGAAACAGAAGCTGCAGCAGCATCCGCAGCTGATCATTGGCACGCCGGGCCGTCTGCTGGATCATTTGCGTCGTCGTACCATTGACATTTCCCAGGTGAATAAAGTTGTACTGGATGAAGCGGATGAGATGCTTCATATGGGGTTTATTGAAGATGTAGAGACTTTGCTGCAGACGAGTGCCAGTGATCGTCAGCTCATGCTTTTTTCCGCAACTATGCCGGATCGTGTGAAGGGGCTTGCGCGCCAGTATATGCGTGAACCTCAGCAGGTTCAGGTAAAAGCTGAGCATATCACGCTGGATGCCATTGAACAGGTCGTTGTCGATACGACAGAGGACACTAAGCTGGATAAGCTTTGCGAGCTGATCAACAAATATCAGCCATATCTGGCTATGGTGTTCTGCCATACGAAACAGCGTGTTTCTATGGTGGCTGCATCTTTGGCACGCAGAGGCTATCTTGTTGATGAACTGCATGGAGATCTTTCCCAGGTACAGCGGACAACGGTACTGAAAAAGTTCCGTACAGCGAAGCTGCAGATCCTTGTCGCTACGGATATTGCAGCACGCGGTCTTGATATCGAAGGGATTACGCATGTCTTTAATTACGATATTCCTCATGATACGGAGTGGTATATTCATCGGATCGGACGTACGGGACGTGCAGGACAGAAGGGCATGGCCATCACTTTTGTGAATGCGCGCCAGTATGACAAACTGCGCCGTATTGAAGCGGATATTCAGACAAGGATACGCAAGCAGAAATCGGAACGCAGCCATTTGAAAGAAAAGCAGCGGGAAGAGAAGAAAGAGAAGTTCTTTGCGGAAAAAAATGCCGGCGAGAAGAAGAAGCCGTTAAGCAAATATGCGAACCGCAAAGGAAACAGCCATAAAGGCCGCAATGATCGCAGCCGCAGGGCGGGTACAGCGAAACCAAAAACAAATCTGGGCCATCGTTCGAAGATGGGCCGTCATTGAAGAAGAGGCATCTGCCTCTTTTTTTCTATAAAATTTTCGAATTATTGTTAAAATTTAGCAGGAATAATCAGATTTAGCAAGAATTATAACTACATAACCAATATTCAATGCACTATGAAGGGTGTTAAAGGGGGATTTTCCATGATTGGAATCAAAAATGTTGTTGCAATTGTTTGTGGCGGTGGACCGGCTCCGGGCATCAACAGTGTCATTTCAGCGATTACAATCGAAGCAAGCAAGCATGGCTGGGATGTACTTGGCATTTGTGACGGGTTTTCCCGTCTGGCAAGGGGAGAGAAAAAATACATACGCCTGGATATGGAAAATGTAAGCCGCATTCATCTTACGGGAGGCTGCATCTTGCAGATGTCCCGCTTCAATCCGACGAAAAAGGAATCCGATCTGCGTACGGTTGTCGATACGCTGACCGAATTGGGGGTCACCCATCTTGCAACAATCGGCGGCGATGATACGGCATACAGCTCTGCGGCGATTTCAAATTACGCCAGACAAATGGGGCGCACAATCAATGTCGTGCATGTGCCGAAAACGATTGATAATGACCTTCCGCTGCCGGAGGGTGTTCCGACCTTTGGTTTTGAGACAGCCAGAGCCTTTGGTACGGAGGAGATTGAGAACCTTATGGAAGATGCACGTACTTCCAATAACCGCTGGTATTTTACGATTGCGATGGGACGTACGGCAGGGCATCTGGCGCTTGGCATGGGCCGCTCTGCTGGTGCTGCGCTCACAATCATTCCGGAGGAGTTCCCGGAAGATAAAATTCCTTTGCAGCAGGTGGTTGATATTATCACAGGCTCTATCGTCAAGCGTTATCTGACCGGACATAATTATGGCGTAGCAGTTATTGCCGAGGGCATCATCGAAAAAATTGCGCCTGAAGATTTCAAGAAACTTGGTGAAGTTGTGCTTGATGAGCATGGACATATCCGTTATTCAGAGCTGGATTTCGGTGAGATTCTCAAGCAGGCGGTGTTGTCTGAGGTGAAAAAGCTGAACATCAAGGTTTCTATTGTAGATAAGGAAATCGGCTATGAGCTTCGCTGTGCGACACCGATTGCTTATGATATTGATTATGCGCGTTCTTTGGGCTATGAGGCTGTACAGTTTCTTATGCGCGGAGAGACAGGTGCACTGATTACCATTCAGGACAATCAGGCAAAGCCGTTGTTCTTTGATGATATCAAGGACCCTGAGACGGGCAAGACAATGGTGCGCAAGGTGAACATTGAATCTGTCCATTATAAGATTGCGCGTGGCTTCATGATGCGTGTGGAAAAAGAAGATCTCGATGATCCGGG
>CAZTAP010000026.1:0-22178 GCA_964611665.1 uncultured Selenomonadaceae bacterium
ATGGAAATTCAGACAAGTAATTCGCCTAGGTATTTCGTGCACGCTGTACTAGATATGTATCGACGCTTTTCTTATATAGTATAATAGGTAACTTTATACAAAAGCGACTGCGTATAAAACCTAAAACTTGCATTTGGTTTTTGTCTACTTAAATTTTACACGTACGCTCAGACGATTAAAAGCCTGAGCATTCTTTTCGTAGAAAAAGGGCTGCCGAACGGTTTTCAACGTCGACAGCCCTTTTTTTCCCTACCCTTTAAGGCGTATTGATTTTCAATGCCTACTTTTTTCCAGAAACTTGCGTTTAAGCTCTAATTTATGCTTAAGGGTCGCCACCAGTTCAGCCGCATGCTGCAAGTCTTCTGCATCCGGATGATTTGCAGCCTTAGCCCAGCGCTCCATGCTCTTCGCACCACCATGCGGGTCATCCGGTCCGGCGTTTTTGCGTTTCTCCAGCAATGCCGGATTGATCTTGCCCTGACAGCCAAACGTGCCCAAAATACTGCAGCCCTCCCCGAGCAGATACGCCGCACGTGCAAAGGCTGTAACAGCATGTTCGCTGCCCGGCATCGTACCGTGCGTCTCAAAGAAAATCACCTGCTTATCATGGACCTTCGGCAAAAAACGCATCATCAAAGGATCCGGACCGCCCAGCCGCAGCCAATAGCCCAGCGCCACTACCTCATACTCCGATAAATCCTCCGGTACCTGCTGTACCGCATAAATATCTGCCTGTGCCGCCTCGGCAATCGCCTCAGCCACTAATTTTGTATTTCCTGTTATGGATGAATAAACAACCAGCCATTTCGCCATATTTTGCCCTCCTGCTTCTGCGTTCATTTCCTGCGACTTCTTATCCTATCATACTTGCAGGATTCCCGCCGTAATAAATGTTACAAAAATGAACAGCTTCAGGCTTTCGGACTTTTTAACTCAACAATAAATGCGGTACCCTCTCCGAGCTCACTCTGAATCGAAATTTTTCCCTTATGCAATTTGATAATTTCATGGGCAATGGCAAGGCCAAGACCATTGCCGCCCATTTCACGCGATCGAACCTTATCTACACGGAAGAAGCGGTCAAAAATTCTGGCCTGATCCTCTGGTGCAATTCCTATGCCTGTATCCTTCACCGTAAAGCGCACCTGCCCCTTGGCTGGCTGTTCCAGCCTGACCGTCACCTGACCGCCTTCCGGCGTGTACTTCACCGCATTATCCACCAAAATAAGCACAAGCTGCTTAATCTTCTGTTCATCCGCCTGCAGTTCGGCTTTTTTCAGCCCCTCCCCACAAAGCCGGATCCGTTTCTTTTCTGCCAGCGGCGTCATCAGACGGATTGTACGTCCAATCAGTTCACCAACATCCAGCATCTGGATTTTTACACGCAAGGCCTTATTATCACTGCGGGCCACAATAAGCAAATCGCTGACCAGCTTGGTCATCTTCTTCACCTCATCCCTGACATCGCCAATGACCTGTTTCAAAAAAGGCGAGGTAATGGACGGGTCACTATCCAGCAAATCAGCAGAAGCCATGACTACACTGAGCGGCGTACGAAGTTCATGAGAAGCATCTGCCGCAAACTGGCGCTGTTTTTCATACGCTTCCTTGATTGGTACAAAGGCCCTGCCCGACATGATATGTCCCAGAAGAATAGCTAAGATAAGCGCGGCAACTGCCAGCACAGCCAGTGCATAAGTTGCTTTCTGCAAACCACTGTTGATACTGGTGACATCCTTGCCAACAAAGACGACGCCCTTTTCTTCACCCCGCACCTTGACCGGATGAGAGGTCATCATGAGCTGCACGGTTTTATTTTTTTCATCCTGCTCACTGAAAACCTCGACTTCGCCGGTCGGTGTATTCCACTCTGCAATCGTATCCAGAATAAAAGGCTCGATCAGTACGGAAGTACGAGAAAAATTCAATAAATTCTTTTGATCATCATAAACATAATAAAAAAGCTTGTCACTGCTGTTTTTAAACGTACTATTATCCGCTACCATGAGTTCTTTGTGCTGCAGCAGAAAGGATTGTGCATATGCCATATCCGTTGCAGTTTCAGTAAGCTCACGTGCCTGCTCCGAAGAAATTGCCCATTTCATGCTTTGATGCACTGCACCAATGAGCAGCGCCGTAAACACAAACATGATCAGTGCATAAAAAAAAGTAAGCCGCCGTCGGCTGCGCAAAAAGATATTTGGTCCCACGCTTATTTAGCCTCCAGCTTATAGCCAACGCCCCGCACCGTCTGGATTGCGGTCTTTCCCTTGCTCAGATCCAGCTTTTTGCGCAGCAGCTTGACATAAGAATCGATATTATTCGAGCTCACTTCCGCATCACACCCCCAGATGCGATCGAGGATAATGTCCCTTGGTACAACAACGCCCAGATTCTGCACCAAAAGATCAAAGATCTGAAACTCTCTTGGTGACAGTTGTACGACCTCTCCCTTATGCTTCACGACCTTTGCCATACGGTTGACAGAAAACTCCCCGACAGAAACAATATCCTGCTGGATTTTCTGCGTACTGCGCCGGGCAAGCGCACGAAGCCTTGCAAGAAGCTCGGCAAATTCAAATGGCTTGACCAGATAATCATCAGCTCCTGCATCAAGTCCCGTAACCCGGTCCTCAATCGAATCCTTTGCTGTAAGGATGAGAATCGCTTTCTGATAACCATCCTCTCTGAGACGCCGGCAGGCATCCACACCATTTTCGCCCGGCATCATCCAGTCCAGCACCAATACATCATAGTCATCATATCTGGCAAACTCATAGATTTCACTGCCATTCATAGTCCAGGTCGTCAGGATCTCATTCTGCTGCAGCATATATTGTATCAAATTCCCTAACCTTTTATCATCCTCAGCCAACAACACGCGCATTTCATATTTCCTCCCCATAGCATCTTTCCTCCTTATTATATCATACGCTTTTTCCTATTATACACGCCAATCTTGAAAATTAGCTGAAAGCAGAGTATATTATGAGTACAGCAATGTACCAGGAGGATAAATTTATGACTGAAAAAAACGCGTTGTGCATCGGCTTTGCCCCCAGCATAACTGCAGATTGTACGCACCTGATTCTCGGCTCCATGCCCGGCATTGCCTCACTCAACATGCAGCAGTATTACGCCCATCCGCAGAACCGTTTCTGGCCGCTCATGGCACGGCTGCTGGAGAATCAGGAGGCTGCTCCGCAGCTCTACGGGGAACGCCTCGCTATGCTGCTGCGCCACCATATTGCACTTTGGGATTCCATTGATACCTGTGACCGCGAAGGCAGCCTGGATACCGCGATCCATAATGTCCGTGCCAATGATTTCACATCATTTTTGAAAGAATATCCCCGTATCCATACCATCTGCTTCAACGGCGCCAAATCCGCCCAGACGTTCAAGCGGTACAACAAAGACCTTCTTTCCCGAACTGACCTGCATTTTTTCGCCATGCCTTCGACAAGCCCGGCCAACGCACGCTGGCGCATGGATATGCTGCTGGAAGAATGGAAAAAAGCTTTTGCATAAAAAAAGCGTTCTGAAGAAATCTCTTCAGAACGCATTTTTTATGCAAGATCAGTCACGACCGAATTTATCTTTCAGGATGACATCATGTGAACCGCCCTCTACGATACTTGTTGAAGAAACCAGCGTAAGCTTGGCTTTTTCCTGCATTTCCTTGATGGAAAGTGCACCGCAGTTGCACATCGTCGAACGGATCTTGCTCAGGGTAATGCCCACATTGTCCTTGAGCGGGCCGGCATATGGCACATAGGAGTCAACGCCTTCTTCAAAGGAAAGCTTGCGTGCACCGCCGAGGTCGTAACGCTGCCAGTTGCGCGCACGGTTCGAGCCCTCGCCCCAGTACTCCTTGTAATACGTGCCATTGACTTTGACCTTATCCGTCGGGCTCTCATCAAAGCGGGAGAAGTAACGGCCAAGCATCATGAAATCAGCACCCATAGCCAGTGCCAAAGTCATATGATAGTCATGCACAATGCCGCCATCTGAGCAAACCGGGATATATACACCTGTTTCCTTATAGTATTCATCACGTGCTCTGCAGACATCGATGACAGCAGTCGCCTGGCCGCGGCCAATGCCCTTAGTCTCGCGCGTGATACAAATGGAGCCGCCGCCAATACCAACCTTGATGAAGTCAGCACCAGCCTCAGCCAGGAAGCGGAAGCCTTCGCCATCGACAACATTGCCCGCGCCGACCTTGACATCCTCGCCAAAGTGTTCATGGATATATTTGAGCGTAATCCGCTGCCATTCCGAGAAGCCTTCGGAGGAATCGATGCAAAGTACATCAGCACCG
This sequence comes from uncultured Selenomonadaceae bacterium, assembly GCA_964611665.1. Taxonomy (GTDB): domain Bacteria; phylum Bacillota; class Negativicutes; order Selenomonadales; family Selenomonadaceae; genus CAZTAP01. Next base: position 4,325 of record CAZTAP010000026.1, read on the forward strand.
GCCTTCAAAAGTGCCGGAACACGTTCCGCATAGTCGCGCGTATTGATACCAGCACCTACAATATAGCGCTTATTCGTATCGATGAGCTCAAGCTCATGCTCCTTGTTATCCGTATAGTCCTTGCGGAATACCATATAACGAAGGCGCTGATTCTGATCAACAAGCGGCAGCATATTGAGCTTGTGCTGCCAGATAAGGTCATTCGCCTCTGGCAGTGTCGTATCTGCATCTGCATAGATGAGCTTGGAGAACGGCGTCATGAATTCCTCTGCCTTCGTATCCATCGTCATGCGCGTAACACGATAGTCACGGCTCGTCACGATGCCAAGCAGTTTGCCCGTCGGCGTGCCATCCTCGGTAACTGCCATGGTAGAATGGCTTGTCTTATCTCTCAGGTTAAGGATTTCTGCCAGGGTCGTTGTCGGCTTGATATTCGAATCACTGCTCACAAAGCCTGACTTATAGTTCTTGACACGAGCTACCATAGCGGCCTCTTCTTCAATGGACTGGGAACCATAGATAAAGGATACGCCACCCTCTTTCGCCAAAGCAATGGCCATTGTATCATTGGATACAGCCTGCATGATGGCGGAAGTCATCGGAATGTTCATGGTGATCTTTGGTTCTTCACCCTTTTTGAATTTTACGAGCGGAGTCTTCAAAGAAACATTGTTCGGAATACATTTATCCGAAGAATACCCCGGAACTAACAAATACTCTCCAAATGTATGCGATGGTTCTTTAAAATAAAATGCCAACATAAACCCTTCTTTTCTATTAAATTTACACAGGAGACGACCACATAGGCGATGGTGCTTTCTCCAGATATTGTTACGATTATAGTACAAATCGGGCTCCATTGTCAATTCAAAAAAAGAAAAACAGCAGGACGAAAACAAACGTCCTGCTGGAAAAGTTATCTCTTATTCAACTGTTACAGATTTTGCAAGATTACGTGGTTTATCAACATCACAGCCGCGCGTGATTGCTGCATAATAAGCAAGAAGCTGCAGCGGAATGACCGTAAGAATCGGAATCAGAAGTTCATCCGTCTCCGGAACCTTGATGACATGATCGACATATTTCTCCATCTCATCATCCCCCTGTGCAGCGATACCGATTACCACTGCATCACGGGCCTTGACTTCCTTGATGTTGCTCATTGTCTTTTCATAGACGCTCTTCTGCGTTGCAAGCGCAATAACCGGAATGCCTTCAACAATGAGTGCAAGCGTGCCATGTTTGAGCTCACCTGCAGCATAAGCCTCTGCATGGATATAGGAAATCTCCTTGAGCTTCAGTGCCCCCTCAAGTACGACATCATAGTCCAGGGAACGGCCAATGAAGAATACATCCTCGTTGAAGCCATACTGCTTCGCAAACGTCTTGATTGGCTCGACATCCTCAAGGATCTCGCTGACCTGAGCCGGAATATCGCGCAGCTTGCCAATGAGCCCGCGGATGCGTTCCGGCGTCTGCGTGCCCTTGATGCCTGCCATATACGCTGCCAGCATGAACATCGTGATGAGCTGCGTCGTATAAGCCTTTGTCGAGGCAACAGCGATTTCCGGGCCAGCCCAGGTATAGATAACCTGATCCGCTTCACGTGCAATCGAGGAGCCAACGACATTCGTCACAGCCAGCGTCTTTGCGCCAAGGCGCTTGGATTCTTTGAGCGCTGCAAGCGTATCGCTTGTTTCACCGGACTGGCTCACTACGATAGTAAGTGTGCGGTCATCGATGATTGGCTCGCGGTAACGGAACTCAGAAGCAACATCAACTTCTACCGGTACGCGTACGAGCTTTTCAATGTAATACTTGCCGACGAGACCAGCATGATAAGCCGTACCGCAGGCTACGATATAAATTTTGTTAAAGGATTCAAGATATTCCTTGTTCCACTTGAGCTCATCCATGACGATGGCGCTGTTATCCTTTGCGATACGCGGCGACATCGTGTCGCGTACAGCCTTCGGCTGTTCATGGATCTCCTTGAGCATGAAGTGCTCATAGCCGCCTTTTTCTGCAGCCTCAGCATTCCAGCTGACCTCAAATACCTTCTTGGTGACAGGCTCACCGGCACGGTTCGTGATCCAGACAGAGTCCTTTTTCACGACAGCCATCTCACCATCATTGATGATGTACGTACGGCGTGTACGCGCAATGATTGCCGGAATATCAGACGCAATGAAGTTCTCTCCATCGCCAAGACCGATGACCAGCGGGTTATCCTGCTTCGTGCAGATCAGGCGATCCGGATCCCTCTTCGACATGAACACCAGGGAATAGGAACCTTCAATACGGCGCAGCACCTCACGTACCGATGCCTCAAAATCACCATTGTAGACTTCTTCAAGAAGATGTGCTACAACCTCAGTATCCGTTTCAGACTTGAATTCATGGCCTTTTTCGATAAGGTCTTCCTTCAACGCCAGGTAATTCTCGATGATGCCATTATGGACCACCACGAAATCACCGGAGCAATCCGTATGCGGATGAGCATTGCGATCCGACGGACGGCCATGCGTAGCCCAACGGGTATGACCGATACCAATACAGCCTTCCGGCACATTGCCCTCGATTTTTTCCTTCAGGGATGCCAGACGGCCTACGCTCTTCTCCACACGGATATCCGTGCCATTGTACACAGCGATACCTGCAGAATCATAGCCTCTGTACTCGAGCTTTGTAAGCCCTTCGATAAGAAACGGTGAAGCCTGACCTTTACCTACATAACCAACAATACCACACATAATACAAGAACCTCCAAATTTAAAATCTATGCTATTTTTCGCGTTCCTGTTTTTGAAACCTTATCCACTGCTTTGTCCCAACTGTCACCAGTTAGCTTTTACAGCTTTTATCGACCGGTCCGGCCGAGAGGCATCCGCTGATAATTCGACAACCTCTTCCTCGTCCTCTTGCCCTTCATCGTTCCCGGGCAAGAGCTCGCGCTAAGATTCTGATGATCTTTTTAATAAAGCTTCTATCCTCCAGTCTTTTCCTCTACAGACAACAGGAAAATCCATATCGGCATATTCTGTGGAGCAAAGAATAAAGGAGCACTCGTGTGCTCCTTTGCTTCCACATTTTCATATTGTAATGTATCTCAGGTTGATAGTCAAGGATTTTCCTCTAAAAAAGCTTCATAAACCAACGACAACATGCTGCCATATCTGGCCGCCGGAAAATTTTTTGTCACGAAACGATCAGGATCTCCCGGTATATTCGGCGCATGCACACGATTCGTAAGCAGAATGACGGCAAGGTCATGCTGCGGATCGATTTCAATGTCTATGCCTGTCCAGCCGGAATGTGCAATAGCGTCGCTCCCCGCATACGGTCCAAACTCCCAGTTCCGTTCCGGATAGGCCATTTTGTTCCATCCCAGGCCGAAAAGCGGGTTTTCATCTGTCGGTTTCGTGAACTTTGTCACGACCTGCGGGCTGCAAAGACGATAGCCGCCATAACCGCCCTGATTGAGCATCAGCTGCGCCAATACAGCCAGATCGCCTGCCCGAGAAAAAAGTCCCGCATGACCGGATACGCCGTCCATCGAATAATATGCCCGTTCATCCTGCACCTCTCCCTGAATAGTGTACTGTCGGACACCGGGGAAATACACCATACCGCTGCGCGTATTTCCGCAGGGCTCCGTTGCCGCAAAATCGGCAGGTACAAATCCCTTGCGCAGCGGATTGAACAAGGTATGTCCAAGACCAAGCGGCTGATAAATATTCTTCTCAACGTAATCGTCAAGACGCTGCCCTGTTACCCGCTCGATGACTTCAGCCAAAAGCATATAATCCGTATCACTATAAACCGTCTTCGTACCGGTTGGATAGCTCAGCGGCACGTCAGGCAGCAGGGAGAGTGTTTTTTCTCTCTGCAAAGAATAGAATTTTCCTGCCTCAGGTTTATTGAACGCAATATACGGCGAATAGCCTGCAGAATGACTGATGACATCACGCAGGCGGATGTTCTCCCGTCCATCTCCCTTATATTCCGGCAGATACTTCACAACATAATCTTCCGGATTGATTCTGCCTTCATCCGTGAGCTTCATCAGTGCAAAGATCGTCGCATACATCTTTGTATTCGATGCCAGATCGAACATCGTATCAACCGTCATCGGCTCACGCTTGTCTTCCGGCAAAAGCCTCGTTCCATCGTACATCTTAGCCCAGCCATAAGCCGTTTCCTTCACCACCCGGCCATTTTTCAGAACGAGCAGTACGGCTCCCGGGAAGCCCTGCCGGATATTCTCCCCGATGACCTGATCGATGATCTGCAGCTTTTTTTCCGAAAATCCGGCCTGCTCCGGGCGCCCCGGAAGGAGCTCCGGATACGGCAGAGAAGCCTCCAGCTTTGCACCAGCCGGCTCGATTTTCAGCACCTTCAAGGTATTCTCCCCATCCTGTGTATAACTGCCAATTGGGATTGTCACCTGCTCCTTGCCGGAAGCGAATAAATTCTGCGTGGAAATCAGGCGTCCATTGATATAGATTTCTGCGGAACGCACGCCCCGGCTTCTCAGATTCAGAATGCCCCGGCCCTTATAGCCTTTGAATGCCCTGCGGTTCAGCGCATACTCCATGCCTGCCTCTGCAGGATCCGGGAACTCCGCTGCGAGCTGGGCAGACGTCTGCGGCACAGATGCATCCGCCGCAGCGCAGGCAAGCGGGCTGCTTCCCCAGACAAACGCTGCTGCTGCCAAACCTATGACCCTGCTTGAAAGTCTCATCCTCACACCTCTTTTGCAACTCTTTATCTTTGCAGTTCCCTTAGGGCCTCTTCCAGCTGCTGCGCCGAAACACCACCCTGCAGGACTTTTTGCCAGGCCGTGTAAAACTCCTGAATCTGCTCAGACAGCCGTTTGACCATTGCTGCATAAAGCTCTTTTGCTGCCTCACGCTCTTTTTGCAGGATACGCTCTGCTTCCTGAGAAAGATAAGGCTCTGCCTCTGCCTGCAGCAATATCTGCAGCTGTTCTTCCATCCTGCGGCTTCCGCCCTGCTCGAAAAACGCCTTGGGACTGTGAAAGCCGGATAAAATATCTGCTGTTTTCTTTTCCGGCAGCGCCTGGAACGCTGGCTGGAAATCCTGCTGCAAATCAACGACTGCTTCCCAATCCAAAAAGGACAGACGTGGATTGATCTCCCGCAATTCTTTTTCCAGGATATTCCTGCTGTTATCCAGTTCCTTTCGCAGGAACTTTTCCAGCCGCATCGTTGCCGCACGCATCTCCTGGGCAAAATCAAAGCCAATCGCCTGCAAAAGCTCCTGCAGTGCCTGTCTGAGCAATCCCCTCATCCTTCCCTGCCCATTCCGGAGCAATGCAGGGTTGAAGGACTCCCGGTAAAATTCCGCAAAGCGCAGGAACACCCGCTGCTTCATGTAATAAAGGAGCTCCTGCGTCTCCTGTTCCAGCCTTTTTTCCAGCTCAGACAACCCCTGCTGCTGCAAAATTCGTGCAGCCTTTATCTGCTGTGCCTGCAGCTTTTGCTGCTGCTGCTGCCGCTCAGCAGCGGCCGTACGGCTCTGCACTGCAAGCTCCTGCAGCATATCCATGGCACGCTCCAGATCATGCTTTGCTGCCTCTGCTGCCAATCCCGCAAGCTCCTCCAGCACAAAATGATAGAACGCCTCCTCAAAATCTGAACCATTGATCTTCCCCTGTTCCTTCTGACGCAGCAGTTCCTGACTGGAAAGCGCATAAAGCTGCGGTTTTTGCACGCCGTATCGCTGCAGCTGCTGCCCCACATACCGCACAACCGACTGCTGCTCCTGCAGATTCTCTGCCAGATCGATGGCATTGACCACAAAGAACATTTTATCCAGCGAAAACGCATCTTTGACACGTCCCAGCTGCACAAGAAATTCCCGGTCAGCATGTGAAAATGCATGATTATAGTAGGTAACAAATAAAATCACATCCGAATTCCGGATAAAGGAAAATGAGGTCTGCGTATGACGCGCGTTGACCGAATCAGCCCCCGGCGTATCCACCAGAATAATGCCCTTGCGCGTAAATTCGCAATCATAATAAAGCTCAATACTCTCCACAAAACAGGAATGCTCTTCCTGCGCTGCATAACGTGCAAATTCCGTCAGATCTGTGTGCAGCTGTCTGCCAAGCCTTTTGCTGCAGGCAGCATAACCCGCACAAAAGGCGCGCAGAAAGGCTTGCTGCAGTCCATGCTCCGTACCGCTGGCAATTCCCTTTTCTGCAAGTACACAGGCTTCCGGCAGATCCGCCGCAGCAAGCCCATAGACCGACAAAGCGCGGTTGACATCCGCGAGCAGCATATCCGGCTGTTTCAGCTGCACAAGCACCGTACCATGCGGATGCTCTGCATCAACAGGCAGGATCTTATTGATGGCTGCCGTTGTAGGATTCGGCGATACCGGCAAAAGCTTTTCACCCAGCAGTGCATTGGCAAAAGAAGACTTGCCCGCACTGAACGCGCCAAAAAGCGTCACGACAAAACGGCGTCTCCTCAGACGTCGTGCCTTTGCCGAAAGCTCAGATGCCAGCTGTTCAAAACCAGGCAGTCCGTGGAAGATATCTGCACTGTGCTGCAGCCGGTCCGCCCAGCGCAAAAGCTGCTTTTGCGGGACCTGTGTCGATGAAGATGCTGTTTTTTCTGCCCCGGACTCCGGCAGTTCTTCCTGCACGGTTCTCTCCAGCACACACTCACCGGCCGCCGCCAGATTGCTGCCGCCAGGAATCAGTTCAACCTCTTCGGCCTGGAAAGAAAAAAGTGCAAACGGGTCCGGCTGCCCGGCGATCTCTCCCTGCAGCAAATCCCGGAAGACAGCACGCTGCATTTCCTCCTGCTGCTGCAGCTCTGTGACTACGGATAGCGCCTGTACGTATTTTCCCATCGCAGCAAGGCGCTGCTGCAATGCTTCATCTCTTTGCTGCAGCCTCTTCCGGCAAAGCGGCTGCAGCCGACGAAAAATATCCAGCAAAGCCTGCCGTGCAAGGTTTTTGACCGCTTCAGCAACATTTTCCGTATACTTGATCACATATTCCCCATCCTGGGTAAGCCGTGCACCTTCCCGCACGGCAGTCATCAAAAGTTCCTCAGCCGGCTGCACGTCAAAAGCCTGGATTTCCTGCTGCAGCCCTTCATCCTCAATGCGCTGCTGCTGCAGAAAATCCAGCAGAAACGTACGCAGATGCCAGGTAAGCTGTGCCTGTGTCTTCTCCAGCACTGCAGCATGAAAGGCCTGCAAGCGCCGCTTCCTCTCTGCTGCTGTCTTGCGTGCAGAAAAGAGCCATCCCTGCTTGAAATCCGCTGCACAGGAAGCCAGATAGCACTCCGCCAGCACGCGCGTTTCATAAGGCATGAGATACGCATTGTCGAGAATCTTCTGTATGCCCGTCCGAAAGGCTTCCTGCGGATTCTCTGCCTGCAAAGCTGCAAGCTCAGCACGAATCTCCTGATATTCTCTCTGCAGGCTTTCCCTTTCCGCTGCAGAAAGCTCTGACAGAACTTCCTCTGCCCCGGCCAGCGGCTCCTTATGCTCATTCTTCTGTGCCTGCAGCACCCCCTGCAAAATGCCCTGCAGGGAACTTTGCAGGGATTGCAGCAGCAGTCCATCTCTTTCCCGCAGCCGCTGCTGCAGGAATTCCCGGAGCCTGCCGAATTCATTCTCCGCATGCGCAGCTTCGCGCAGCGAAGTATAGAAAATCCCTGCAGGCTTTACACCCCAGGAAGCAAATGCCCGCTCGATGTCCTGTCGGAAATCTGCGAAGGAAAGCTCTGCTTCCTCATGCTTATCAATCTGATTGATGACAAGCCAGACCTCTTTGCCGGCCTCAGTGAGCTCCCGTGTGAACTGGAAATTCAGTTCCGACTGCACATGGTTGTAGTCCATGACATAGAAAATAAGATCCGCCAGATGGATTGCCGATTCCGTAGCAAGCCGGTGCGCATCATCCGCCGAATCGATGCCTGGTGTATCCATGAGTACAACATGCTCCGGCAAACCGATGCTTTCACGGCTGAGCTCAATGGCCGCAATCCGGTCGCCATCCTGACAATACGCCTTGATTTTATCATAATCATATGGAGCCAGATATTTACGCGCACGTCCCTTGAAAAACCGCACTTTGGCATATTCCTCGCCCCGCTGCACACGCACGAGGTTTGCACTTGTTGGAATCGGGCTCGAAGGCAGCAGATCCTCTCCCAGAAGTGCATTGATCATGCGCGACTTCCCTGCCGAAAAGTGACCGCAAAACGCAATGCCAAATTCCTTTTTTACCAGCTTCTCTGCAAGTTCCTTCACCTTTGCGGCAGCCTTTTCCTGATCTCCCTCACGGAGTACATGGTAAACCGCCAGCAGGCGGTTTCTGATTTCCTGAACATCCTTCTGCATCCCTTCGCCTCCACACACTATCGTTTCCTTTTCTCTCTATTCGCTCTGCAGGCAGCCTTTTCCTTTTTCATATAAAAAAGCGCCAGAAGCAAACCGCTCTGGTGCTTTTCTAGAAATCATAATGTGTCCACATGCTAATCACCTTAACCACATGCTCGTGCTCCATAACCTCATAAACCAGCCGATGCTGGATATTTAATCGTCTGGAATACGTTCCCTGCAAATTTCCGCGCAATTTCTCATAAGGCGGTGGATTTTGAAAAGGGTTCTCTGCCAATACCGCAAGCAAAGCCTTCGCTTTATTTGCCAGATGTGCTGCCTTTAAATTGGGAATATCTGCTGCTGCAGCTTTCGTATAGACAATCCGATAGTTCACCACTTCACCTCATCGTCAGAAAGACATTCATCCAACGGCGTATTCACACCATCAACAATCCTTTTCTGCATTCCTGGAACTGCACAAAGTTCCAGCGTCGCAATCAGGTCATTATAATCTTCTTCGCTCAAAAGAACTGCATTGCCCGCCTTTCCTGTAATGCATACTGGTTCATTATATTTAATCGTCTGCTCCATCGCACTAAAAATATTCCGCCGGAAACTCGTCGCATTCATAATCTGCATCCCGCTCGCCTCCTCTATATGTACATTATAACGTACATATAAATAATATACAAGAATAAAAAAGACGGTTTGCCAACTAAGTGACAAACCGTCCTGTGCTTCTGTATAAACCTGCAAGCCTGACTTATCTGCTATGCGTGCGGATTACATCATGCCCGGCATGCCCATGCCGCCGCCCATGCCGCCTGCCGGTGCTGCCGGAGCTTCTTTTTCCGGCTTGTCAGCAACAAGCGTCTCGGTCGTAAGAACCATCGCTGCAATGCTGGCTGCATTCTGCAGAGCAGAACGCGTAACCTTTGCCGGGTCAACGATACCAGCACCGATCATATCGATGTATTCACCAGTCAGTGCATTGAAACCAACGCCCGTGTCAGCTTTCTTTACATTCTCGACAACAACCGAGCCTTCAAGACCTGCATTGTTCGCAATCTGACGAACCGGCTCTTCAACCGCACGTCTTACGAGCTGTACGCCAGTCTTGACATCGCCTTCAGCAGCAATCTTATCAAGTGCCGGAAGGATATCGATGAACGTCGTGCCGCCGCCGGCTACAATGCCTTCTTCAACTGCTGCGCGCGTTGCATTCAGTGCATCTTCAATACGGAGTTTCTTATCCTTGAGCTCAACCTCAGTTGCAGCACCGATCTCGATGACAGCTACGCCGCCAGCAAGCTTGGCAAGGCGTTCCTGAAGCTTTTCTTTATCAAAGTCAGACGTCGTTTCTTTGATTTGCTTTTTGATCTGCTCAACGCGGGATGCAATCTGAGCTTTGTCACCGGCACCATCAACAATGGTCGTCTCTTCCTTGGAAGCGCGAACCTGACGTGCACGGCCAAGATCCTCGAGCTCAACACTGTCAAGCTTACGGCCAAGTTCTTCCGTAATGACATTGCCGCCCGTGAGGATTGCGATATCTTCGAGCATAGCCTTGCGGCGGTCGCCAAAGCCAGGAGCCTTGACAGCAAGTGCCTTGAACGTGCCGCGGAGTTTGTTGACAACGATCGTTGCCAGAGCTTCGCCATCGAGGTCCTCAGAAATGATCATGAGTTCCTTGCCCTGTTTAACAACCTTTTCCAGAATCGGCAGGATATCTGCAATTGCGGAAATCTTGCGGTCCGTGATGAGGATATACGGATCATCAAGAACAGCTTCCATCTTGTCCGTATCCGTTACCATGTACGGAGAAATATAGCCGCGGTCGAACTGCATGCCTTCGACAACAGAAAGGTTCGTATCCATCGTCTTGGATTCCTCAACCGTGATGACGCCGTCCTTGCCGACTTTTTCCATAGCCTCTGCGATGAGCTTGCCCGTTTCTTCATCCGCCGAAGAAATCGCTGCAACCTGTGCAATTGCATCTTTGCCCTCGACTTTTTTTGCCTTTGCCTTAATTTCTTCCACCAAAGTCTTGACTGCAGCCTCAATACCCTTTTTGATGATCATCGGGTTTGCACCGGCAGCAACATTGCGCATGCCTTCATGAATCATGGCCTGTGCGAGGAGCGTAGCCGTTGTTGTACCATCACCAGCGATATCGTTGGTCTTTGTAGCAACTTCCTTGACGAGCTGTGCACCCATATTTTCAAACGGATCTTCAAGCTCGATATCACGTGCGATTGTAACACCATCGTTCGTAATCGTCGGAGCACCGAATTTCTTATCAAGGACAACATTTCTGCCTTTTGGTCCAAGAGTAACTTTTACTGCATTTGCCAATGCATCAACGCCTCTGCCAAGAGCACGGCGTGCTTCTTCATCAAACAAAATCTGTTTTGCCATTTTAAAAAGCCTCCAATTTATTGTATCGTTATGTTATTTTATGCTTAAAGAACTGCGAGGATATCGCTTTCGCGAACGATGAGATAATCCTTGCCATCAACCTTTACTTCAGAACCGGAGTATTTGGAGAAGATGACTGCATCGCCAGCCTTTACTTCCATAGCTGCCTTCTGGCCGTTATCGAGAAGCTTGCCCGTACCTACAGCAACAACAGTACCCTTCTGCGGTTTTTCTTTGGCAGTATCCGGCAGCACGATTCCGCTGGCCGTCTTTACATCGCCTTCCGAAACTTCAATGACAACTCTGTCGCCTAATGGCTTAATCATATTTATCTTCCTCCCGTATTGGTGATTTTGCTTTGTTAGCACTCACTGTACCCGAGTGCTAACTACATTTCTTATCATATACATTTTTCACAAAAAAATCAAGGGGTTTTCTATAAAAAAGTCAAAAAAACAAACTTTTTTCAAATCAATTCACCATTGACCTTCTTTAGGTTACATTTTATAATCTATCTAAGCCAAAAAATAAAGTGAGGTAATACCATGTCGATCGAGAAAGCACGAATGTATCTGTCCCAATATGGACTAGCCGAAAAGATCCAGGAATTTCCTGTCTCCAGTGCTACCGTAGAACTGGCCGCCGAGGCACTTGGCTGTGATGGCAGCCGTATCGCGAAGTCGCTCTCCCTCCATTTCGACGATCATGCAATGCTCGTCGTTACCGCCGGAGATGCCCGCATCGACAACCATAAATTCAAGGAAACCTTTGGCATCAAGCCAAAAATGCTGAAATTCGAAGAGGTCGAGCCGCTCATCGGTCATGCCGTAGGCGGTGTCTGCCCCTTCGGCATCAAGTCTGATGTCCACGTCTTCCTCGATGTCTCCCTGCGCCGCTTCCCCACGATCTTCCCCGCCTGCGGCAGCGACAACAGTGCCATTGAACTCACCCCCGAAGAGCTCGCCAAATATTCCCAGGCTGAAAAATGGGTGGATGTCTGCAAAAATTGGCAGTAATCCGCTCTTTCCACACAAAAGCGCCGTTTTCCCATAACATTGAGAAAACGGCGCTTCTCTTTTATGCCCGATTCTTCAACACCGAACGGATAATGGCCTCCGCAACCTCCTTGATGGACTTGCGTTTCACCATGCTGTACTGCTGGATGCGGCGATAGGCCTCTGATTCATTGAGATTGTATGCATCCATGAGGATACCCTTGGCCCGGTCAAGCGTCTTGCGCATTTCCAGCGAATCCTTGACTTTATCGAGTTCCTCTTCCAGTTCATGCATTTCCTCAAACCTGGACAGAGCGATTTCCATGGCCGGAAAAAGATTGCTTTCGCGTACCGGCTTGACCAGATATGCCAACACACCGGATTTTTTCGCACGCTCTACGATTTCCGGCTGACTGAAGGCCGTCAGCAGCAAGACCGGAGCAATCTTTTCATCAGCAATGATCTTCGCTGCAGTGATGCCATCCATTTCCGGCATCTTGATATCCATGATCACGAGATCCGGATGATATTTACGTGTGAGCTCCACCGCATGATAGCCATCAATGGCTTCACCAACGACCTCATGTCCTGCCTCCTGCAAAAGTTCCTTGAGATCCATGCGGATGATGGATTCATTGTCAGCAATAACAATTTTTAAAGATTTCATTCTTCTGTGCCCTCCTCAGCCTTGCGTGGTATCGTAATTTTCGCATGCGTTCCATGGTCGCTGACCAGTTCAAAGGTTCCTCCCATATCATCCTGAATCAGGGTGCGCACAATCTGCAATCCCAGGGACTTTGCCTTCCGGATATCGAAATCCGCCGGCAGTCCGGCCCCATCGTCATAGAGATCAAGCTGGTAAGCCTGCGCTGTTTCCTGGATATCCAGCCCGATGAGCCCCTGCTGGCGCCCATCGAAGCCATGCTCAATGGAATTCAGGATGATTTCATTGACAATAAGGGCCAGGTTGCTCGCCGTCTGAGACGGAAGGATGATTTCCGGTCCCGTAAAGCGTGTCTCCAGATGAAAGTCCGGGGCAAGCATATTCTGCGAGACCATATCCAGCACATTCTTCGTGACCTCGACAACCGCAATTTTTTCCGCATCCTGCTGCGAAAGGAACTCATGCACTACAGAAATACTCAGGATACGATTGACACTTTCCTTCAAAGCCGCCTTGACCTCTGGTGATTTTGACCGCCTGGACTGCAGGCGCAGAAGACTTGCGATGGTCTGCAGATTATTTTTCACCCGATGATGAATTTCCTGGATGACTGCAGACTTGATATGGATTTCCTTGTCTTTCTGCCGTACCTCGGTGACATCCGAGAGGATGACAACACGACGCAAAAGTGAGCCGCCCTCCATAATCGGAAGATTGCGCTGAATCAGCACCAGGCTGCCAGCTTCCAGTTCCTTTTCATCCGGATGATTGACAGCCACCGTCTCTTTTGTCACATGCATCGTGAGCTGACGATCGAAGAGATGGCAGCCAACCAGACTGCCCACACCCAGCACGCGATAAATCCGCAGCGCAGCCGTATTCGCAAATACGATGCGGTTGAATTTATCCGTAATGATGATTCCATCACTCGAAGATAATGAACGGTACATGTATTTATCCAGTGCCTTACGCGCATTCACCAGCACGACACAGGCCGTTTCCAGGAGCTGATGATAGCCGTCAATATTGAGTTCATCACTATTTGTCGCGAAGCTCACAACAGCAATGACCTCCATGCCATCATGAATAGCAAAGGTATACATATCCAGACTGCTGCCCCAGTTCCACTCACGCTTTCCTTTCATGGGCTTACCCGTGCGCATCGTATATTCGACAAGAGGCTCCTCTGCCTTGGCCATAAAGGTCCCTGCTTTGGTGAGCTGAGCCGGATAAAAAATCGTATGTGGTTTTTCATGGGCGACCACCAAAAGCTGCCCTTCGCGATTAGCCTTCACGTAAACGTTGACATGTGCATGCGCCAGATCGGCAATAAACGGAAAACACACACTGATGCGTTTTAAAAGCTCCGTCTGCATGGCAGTCAGATTCGTATATTTCCGACAGTATTCCGCTAAATTCTCCATCTGCATTTCCTCCATAGGAAAAGTTTCCCTCTCCATTTCCAAAATTCCTTTTTGTTCTGCTCTATTCCTTGAAAAATATTGTATACGCAAATAAAAAAGCGAATGAATCCAGCAAAAAACAGCACAAAACTGTCTTTGCCAATTCATTCGCCCTTGAATGCCTCGTCTTATTCTATTTTACTTTTCTTCCTTTAGATCTGCAAGACCCAGATTTGGTACAGCATTCAAATAATAGTTCGAATAGCGCCCGCTCAAGGCCTGATAATAGCCGCGGCAGCCAATCATCGCTGCATTATCCGTACAAAGGATACGGCTTGGATAATGAAACTTCAGCCCCCTGGCTTCTACGGCAGCACGCAGCCTGCTTTCCAATGCACTATTCGCAGCTACGCCGCCAGCCAGCACCAGCGTATCAAGACGTGTCTGTTCCATAGCCTCCAAAGCCTTGGCCGCCAGTACCTCAATGACCGCCTTCTGAAAGGATGCGGCCACGTCTGCCTTATTGATTTCCTGCTTTTTGAGCTTCATCGTATTGAGATAGTTCAGTACTGCTGATTTCAGACCACTGAAACTGAATTCATAATTCCCTTTCTCCTGAAGAGCCCGCGGAAAATCAATGGCTTCTGCGCTGCCGTCCTTTGCCAGACGATCAATCTGCGGCCCGCCCGGATACGGAAGTCCCATGACACGCGCAACCTTGTCAAACGCCTCGCCGGCTGCATCATCTCTTGTCTGTCCCATCATCTCAAAATGATTGTAGCCCTTCACATGCACCAGCGCAGTGTGCCCCCCGGATACGACCAGCGCCATAAAAGGAGGTTCCAGCTCCGGTGTGCTCAGGAAGTTCGCAAAAATATGCCCCTCCAGATGATTCACGCCAATGAGCGGCACATCCAGGGAAAAAGCAAGTGACTTTGCTGCAGATACACCAACCAGCAATGCACCGACAAGTCCCGGACCATAGGTGACTGCAATCTGATCGATATCTTTCAGCCCTATGCCAGCTTCACGCAGCGATTCGTCAATGACCGGCATGATGTTCACGATATGCTTGCGTGACGCAATTTCCGGTACGACTCCGCCAAACTTCTGGTGCACCGGAATTTGTGTCGAGATGATATTCGATAAGATCTGCCGCCCGCCCCGCAATACTGCTGCTGATGTTTCATCACAGCTTGACTCGATGGCCAGCGTCAGACGATTTTCTTCTTCCTTCAAAAATAACCCTCCATCTGTTACAGCTTTGTATTCCACATAATTTCAGCATCCTCCCCATTATCCTGATAATAATGAGGACGACGCCCAACACTGCGAAAACCAAATTTATGATATAAAGCCAGCGCCGCTGTATTCGACGGCCTGACCTCCAATGTCATCGAAGTAATGCCTTTTTCCTTCACAATGCGAATGATTTCCTGCATCATCCGCGTACCGACACCCTTGCCGCGGTATTCCGGCGCAATAGCCACATTCGTGATATGCGCCTCATCAAAGACAAGCCAGGTTCCTGCATAGCCGATGATCTTCTCCCCATCCAGAGCCAAAAGATAATAGGCCTGATCATTTGCGGCCTCTTCCCAAAAGGACTGCCGGGACCATGGAACAGCAAAAGAAGCCTTTTCCACCAGCTCTACACCGGCAGCATCTGCTGATACCATTTTGCGGAAATAAAGCTCCATATCACTCAGCCGCCTTTGCATGGCGCTTTTCCCAAAGCACCTCCGCTTCAGAACGGCGGATATAGACAGGCTCCAGATCCATCACATGATCCGACTCACCGGCAGCAAGCCTGCGCAGTGCCGCCTGCGCAACATTCGCTGCGCGCGGCATAATCATATGGGCCGGTGCAAGAATGACATTTTCCGGCAGTTCCTGCAGCTTTGCTGCCTTTTTCTGTACAATATCCCCCACAAGCACAACAGGACGCTCCAGCGCAGCACAATGCTCCAGCACCTCGGCAAAAGAAGCCACCGTTACCGGCTCCTTCCCGACGATGGTACCATGTTCCCAGGCATAGAGTGCCGCATAGGCATTGCCCTTCTGTGCATCCAGCAAAGCTGCCGTATAGATTCCCGGCACAGGATAATGCCAGGCCAGTGCCTCCAGCGTAGAAATTCCCAGCAGGGGAAGCTGCAATGCATAGGCAATGCTCTTGGCTGTAGCGAGCCCGATGCGCAGCCCGGTAAAAGAACCCGGCCCTATGCTCACCGCAATGCCCTGCAGCTCTTCTTTTTTCACTCCGGCCATCTGCAATACCTGCTCAATATGCGGCAGCAGCGTTTCAGAATGTGTAAGCTTCGTCTGCACCGTAAGCTCCGCAAGCAGACGTTCCTGGGAGGCCACAGCCACACTTGATACCATACTTGCCGTATCGATTGCTAAAATTGACAAAATTTCTCCAGCTCCTCAAATAATTTTTTGTCCCGCTCACCGGTCAGAGAGAAAACAAGCTTCCTGGCCTGATCTCCCATGCGTTCGATTTTTATCTGGATATAATCCTCAGGCAGTGAATCCGGAAATTTATCCGGCCATTCAATGAGCACCAGTCCATCCGGCTCCTCTGCATACTCATAGAAGCCGATTTCCTCCAGCTCTTCTTCCGTCTCTAAACGATAAAGGTCAAAATGATAAATGTTCATTTTTCCTTCATAAATATTCATCAGATTAAACGTCGGACTCGTAACCTCGCCCGTGACGCCCAGGGACCTGGCCATACTCTGCACAAAAAGCGTCTTTCCGGCACCAAGATCTCCTTCCAGACAAAGCACCGTTCCAGGCTGCATGCATCTTCCGGCAGCTGCAGCAAGCGCGGCTGTTTCCTCTGGTGAATTCGTCATTCGCTCAAACATCATCCATCGCCCCTATATTTCTTCTAAAATTAGATTATAACACCATTGTTCAAGGTTTCGCAACGCGAAATCATTTCCATTGATGTTTCTGTCATTTGCTCTTGCCCCGCCTCAAATATATCCACAACATAAAGGAAAAAATCCTTTGCCTTCCTTTATTTTCCTTTATGGATAATAATTATTAATAAATAATATTTTTAAAACAATGTGATTCAGCTTGATTTATTGAGTATTCACGAGAAAAATAGTTTTAATCACATTTTTTCGCCTTTTTCTGGCATTTAATTTTCCTGTCTCTGCAGATATAATAAAGGCATAGTCATTCACCGCCGCAAGATGATGCGGTGAGAAATAAAAATACTATTAATTATTTTAGGAGGATTCAAAATTATGAAGAAATTTGTTTGCAGCATCTGTGGTTACGTTTATGAAGGTGAAGCCGCTCCTGAGCAGTGCCCGATTTGTAAGGCTCCAGCTTCCAAGTTTGTTGAGCAGTCCGGCGAGCTCGTTTTCGCGGATGAACATCGTGTAGGTATCGTCGATGGTATCGATCCAAAAATCATCGAAGGCCTGCGCCAGAACTTTACGGGCGAGTGCTCCGAAGTTGGTATGTACCTTGCTATGAGCCGTGTTGCCGATCGTGAAGGCTATCCGGAAGTTGCTGAAGCATTCAAACGCTATGCATTCGAGGAAGCAGAGCATGCTTCCAAATTTGCTGAAATCCTCGGTGAAGTTGTAACTCCGAGCACAAAAAAGAACCTTCAGATGCGTATCGATGCAGAACATGGTGCCTGCGCTGGCAAGAAAGAACTTGCTACGATGGCAAAACAGCAGAATCTCGATGCAATCCATGACACCGTTCATGAAATGGCAAAAGATGAAGCTCGTCACGGCTGTGGCTTCAAGGGCCTCTTCGACCGCTATTTCGGTGATAAATAAGTTTTCCCTTTCATAAAACTCCTCAAAAAAAGCAGCTCATCGAGCTGCTTTTTTTATGGAAAAAATAAAAAAGCCGTTGACAAACACATTGCCTGTCTGTATAATAAATATTGTTCTTAGCGCTCACAGCGTTTAAGGGGTAGGTGCCCGAGTGGTTAAAGGGAACAGACTGTAAATCTGTCATCTTCGGAT
>CAZTAP010000027.1:0-22167 GCA_964611665.1 uncultured Selenomonadaceae bacterium
AAGTACAACCTTTTTAATCTTAGCCATAAAAAAACATCTCCTCAGTTGTTGATTTCTATATAGTCTCAATCTGCCATCGTAAGTGCCATGATGGCTTTCTGCGTATGCAGACGATTCTCTGCCTCATCGAAAATGACATCGGCATTCTGTTCCAGCACATCCTCAGCAATCTCCTCGCCGCGGTGTGCAGGCAGGCAGTGCATGACAATCGCGCGCTTATCCGCCACTGCCAGAAGCTCCTTGTTGATCTGATAGCCCTTGAAGATCTCCTTGCGCGCCTCGCGTTCGTCCTCCTGGCCCATGCTGGCCCAGACGTCCGTATAGAGCACATCGGCATCCTTCGCTGCCGCGAAGATATCGTTGACCAGGGTAATCGAGCCGCCCGTCGCTTTTGCATCTTCGCCTGCCTTCTTCGTGACCTCAGCATCCGGCTCATAGCCCTTCGGCGTAGCCGCCGCAAAGTGCATGCCGGCCTTGGCACAGCCATACATGAGAGAATTCGTCATGTTGTTGCCATCGCCGATATACGCCAGCTTCAGCCCTTTGAGGTTCTTGCCCTTATGCTCCTGGATCGTCAGGAGATCCGTCAGCACCTGACAAGGATGCAGGAGATCCGTGAGCGCATTGATGACCGGGATATCCGCGTACGCGGCGAGCTCCTCGACCTTCTCATGCTCAAACGTGCGGATCATGATGCCATCAAGATAGCGGGACAACACACGCGCGGTATCCTTGATGGGCTCGCCGCGGCCAATCTGCAGGTCACGGTTCGAAAGGAACAGCGCCTGTCCGCCCAGCTGATACATCCCTGTTTCAAAGGATACACGCGTACGCGTCGAGGATTTCTCGAAAATCATGCCGAGCGTCTTGCCCTTCAGGATATGATGCTCAATGCCAGCCTTTTGTTTGGCTTTGAGCTCCTTGGCAAAGTCAAGGATTTCCATGACTTCGTCTACCGAAAGCTCATGGATAGATAATAAATCTTTGCCCTTCAACATCAATAAAACCTCCAAATTGTAAACTCTGGTACGTCATACGTAGATATTATACTACGTTTTGTCTATCGAATTCAATCTGCATATTTCGGCAGAACCTTATCCAGGATTGCACAAAGCTCATCGACATTTGCCTTCGTGATGATGAGCGGCGGTACAAAGCGCAGTACATCACCTGCCGTGCAGTTGATGATCGCGCCATACGTCAGGCATTCATTCACGATATCGCGGCCCGGCTTCGTGAGCTGCAGGCCCAGGATCAGTCCCATGCCGCGCACCTCGGTGATCAAGGCCGGATATTTCTTCTGGAAGCCCTCGAGCTTCTCGCGCAGATAGGCACCGACCTCATTTACCTTATCCAAAAGATGCTTCTCGATCACCGTATCCAGAACGACGTTCGCTGCCGCACAGGCCAGCGGATTGCCGCCGAACGTCGTGCCATGATCGCCGGCATGGAATGCCCCGGCAACCGCATCGGTCACGATGAACGCCCCGATCGGCACGCCGCCTGCCAGCCCTTTGGCCAGCGTCACGATATCCGGCTTGATGCCGAACTGCTCATAGGCAAAGAATTTGCCGCTGCGGCCGATGCCGCATTGGATTTCATCGAGGATGAGCAGGGCATGATATTTATCGCAGAGTGCACGCACCTTTTTGAGATAATCCCCGTCCGGCGTATACACGCCGCCTTCGCCCTGAATGGTCTCCAGCATGACCGCGCAGGTCTTCTCGCTCATCATGCCCTCGAGCTCTTCGATATCATTGTAGTGCACATAGTCAAAGCCCTCCGGCAAGGGACCGAAGCCTTCATGATATTTCGGCTGCCCCGTTGCCGTAAGCGTTGCGATCGTACGGCCATGGAAGCTGTCCCAGGCCGTGATAATCTGGGATTTCTCCGGGTCCGTCTGATGCGCATATTTGCGCGCGATCTTGATGGCGCCTTCATTCGCCTCTGCACCGGAATTGCCGAAGAATGCCTTGCCGAGACCGCTGAGCTTTACGAGCTTCGCAGCCGCATCCGCCTGTACCTGCGTATAGTAGAGGTTCGAGCAATGGATCATCTTCCCTGCCTGCTCAGAAATCGCCCGGACAAGCTCAGGATAAGCATGGCCCAGCACATTTACGGCAATGCCGCCGAGATAATCGATGTATTTCTTCCCATTGTTGTCATAGACATATACGCCCTCACCATGGTCGAGGACAATTTTATAGCGATTGAAGACCGGCAGATAATCCTGCGCGTCCTTCTGATAAATCTGTTCATCTGTTTCTTTCATAAAATCCTGCCTCCAAAATCTAGCGGACGACCTGGGTGCCGATTCCCTTGGAGGTGAAAATCTCCAAAATCAGGGAATGATCCAGGCGGCCATCAATGATATGCGTCTTGCCCGCGCCAGCCTCAAGGGCACAGAGGCAGGCTTCCACCTTTGGAATCATGCCGCCGGAAATCGTGCCGTCCTTGATGTACTTTTTCGCTTCTGCAAGCGTAAGTGTCGAAATAAACGTGCTCTTATCATGATAATCCTTGTAGATGCCCTCGATATCCGTCAGCAAAAGCAGCTTTTCCGCATTGAGCGCACCCGCGATCTCCGCCGCAACATAGTCAGCATTGATGTTGTAGCTCTCGCCATCCTGCCCTACGCCGATCGGCGCAATGACCGGAATATAGTCATTTTCCAGAAGGTCTTCAAGAATGCCCGTATCGATTCGTTCGACCTCGCCGACATAGCCGATATCGACCTTCTTCGCCGACTCGCCTTCATAGACGGTAGCCATCTTCTTGCGCGCCTGGATGAGCCCTGCATCCTTGCCGCTCAGACCTACCGCGCGCACACCGCGCCGGTTCAGCAGATTCACGATTTCGGAATTGACCTTGCCGTCAAGCACCATTTCCGCAATCTCGACGGTTTCCTCATCGGTCACCCGGAGACCGCTCACGAACTCGGACTGCTTGCCGACCTTCTTCAGGAAGCCCGTAATATCCGGGCCGCCGCCATGCACGATGACGGGCCGGATTCCCACATATTTCATGAGCGTGATATCCTGCATGACCTTTTCCTTGAGCTCATCGTTGATCATGGCATTGCCGCCATATTTGATGACGAGCGTCTTGCCGTAGAAATCCTGTATATAGGGCAGTGCCTCTACGAGAATTGCTGCCTTGTCATTTGCATCAAACATCCTCAAGCCTCCGATCAGGTGTGATATTCGCCGTTGATTTTCACATATTCATAGGAGAAATCGCAGCTCCAGACCGTAGCCTCTTCTTCGCCCAGGCCCATCTCGATATCGATCACGATATCATGCTCTGCCATGACCCTGCGCAGCGCCTCTTCGTCGAACGCTGCGCCTACACCGTTCGCATAGACCGGAATGCCGCCGAACTTCACGACCGTTTTCTGCGGGTCCATCGGAATGCCTGCATAGCCTACAGCGCAGATTACGCGGCCCCAGTTCGGGTCCTCACCGAAGAATGCCGTCTTGACGAGCGGGGATTTCGCCACGCTCATCGCGATGGTCTTGGCATCAGCGAATGTCTTTGTACCCCTGACGTTGACCGTGAGGAACTTCGTCGCCCCTTCACCGTCGGAAGCGATGCGCTGTGCGAGCCCCTCGCAGATGCTCTTGAGCGCCGCATAGAACACCGCATAGTCATCATTCTTTGCCATGATCTTCGCATTGCCCGCCGCGCCATTGGCAAGCACGATTGCCATATCGTTCGTACTCATATCGCCATCGATGGAAATCATATTGAAGGAAGTCTCTACGATATCCGAGAGCGCTGCCTGCAGGAGCTTGCTGTCGATTGCCGCATCCGTCGTGATGAAGCAAAGCATTGTTGCCATGTTCGGCTGGATCATGCCTGAGCCCTTGGCGATTGCACCAAAGCGCACTTTTTTGCCGCCGATTTCCACTTCCGTGGAGCAGGCTTTGGAGTACGTATCTGTCGTGATGATTGCATTGCCTGCAAGCTCGCTGCCCGTCTCGGAAAGCTCGGAGACAGCATGCTGGATGCCGGCTTCCATTTTGTCCATGGGCAGGTTCACGCCGATGACGCCTGTCGATGCAACGAGTACATCATCCGCCTTGCAGCCCAATGCCTTGGCCGTGATGGCTGCCATCTGCTCTGCATCCTGCATGCCCTGTTCGCCTGTGCAGGCATTCGCACAGCCGGCATTTGCCGTAATCGCATGTGCACTGCCCGTACTGACCACACGCTTCGATACATAGACCGGAGCTGCGGCTACCGCATTCTGCGTAAACGTGCCAGCCACTGCTGCTTCCTTTTCCGTATAGATGACTGCGACATCCAGATTGCCGCTCTTTTTTATGCCGGCCTTTACGCCGGCTGCCTTAAAGCCCTGCGGGAACGTAACGCCCGCCTTTGCCTCTGCTTCTGTAAACATATTTTCGTCCTCCCCTTTATGGATAAACCGGAACCATATCAAGGCCCAGTTTCTCATCAAAACCACATGCGATATTGAAATTCTGCACAGCCTGGCCGGCTGCGCCCTTTACGAGATTATCAATGGCAGAAAGTACGATCACGCGTCCGACGCGCTCATCGATATGCCAGCCGAGATCGCAGAAATTCGAGCCGCGGACTTCCTTCACTGACGGATAGCCGCCGCGTCCCAGCAGTCTTACGAAATATTCCTTGCCATAGAGTTTTTCATAAGCGGCATCCACCATCTCCGGCTTCACGCCAGCCTTGAGCTTTGCATAGCAGGTACTCAGAATGCCGCGGCTCATCGGCACGAGATGCGGCGTAAAGCTCAGCACGCAGGGCTCGCCCGAAAGATCCGTGACCGCCTGCTCGATCTCCGGCGTATGGCGATGGCCGCCAACGTTATAGGCCTTGAAATTATCGTACATCTCCGGAAAGTGGTTCTGCAGCTTCGCCGAGCGGCCTGCACCGGAAACCCCGGATTTTGCATCGACAACGATGGTATCCACATCAATGAGGTGGTTCTTTGCGAGCGGTGCCAGCGCAAGAATGCTTGCCGTCGTATAGCAGCCTGCATTGCCGATGATCTTCGCATCCCTGATCTGATCACGATAAAGCTCGGCAAGACCATAGACGCGCTTCGCATCCTTATGCGTATGCTCGACTTTGTACCATTTTTCGTAGATGCTCGTATCACGGAAGCGGTAGTCCGCTCCGAGATCGATGATGCGTACGTTCGTATCTGCCAGCGCTTTGCCCACAGCCATTGCATGGCCATGCGGCAGACCGATGAATACAAAATCGCTGTCCGCACCGATCTTTTCAATCTCTTTCATGCTCATGAGTTTTTGGTCATAGATTCCTCGCATATGCGGGTATATCGCAGAAATCGGCTCGCCGGTATGGCTTTCCGATGTAATATGAACGACCTCTGCCTGCGGATGGTTGTGCAGGATACGCAAAAGCTCTGCTCCGGCATAGCCTGTAGCACCAATAATACTAACCTTCATGAAGATGCCTCCTCTGGTTTTCCATCGCCCCGGCTGTTAACCCGTAATGTTTATCGGTCAAGGTGATGTTTATAATTATACATCCATCTTGCATAAATTTGCAAGGTGTTTTTCTGCTTTTTTGCATGGAATATGCAGAATAAGTACCCGGCTGGCTCTTTATAAACAGACGTTCCAATGGTATAATAGTATACATCGAACGCAATTCAAGCAAAAGGAGCCGTTATGAAATTCATTCGCCGTTTATTCTTCCTCTTCCTGATCTTCCTGATCGCCTTCTTTCTCTCCGGCGGCACAAAAATCTTTGCGCCGCAGACCCTGCAGCATATGCGTGAGCTCATCCCCGCGCAGGAGACTGCACAGGCACAAGGCACCCAATCCGAGGATATCCATGAGGTATCCCTCTGGACCCGCACCAGGCGCTTCATCTTCCTGCGGGATGCTGTGAGGGAAAAGGTCCGTACCGACCACTACATCACGATCAAACAGACGCCGGAATCCCTGCAGCAGGCCATCATCTCTGTCGAAGACAACCGCTTCTACAGCCATCACGGCTTTGATCCGGAGGGCATCATGCGTGCAGCCCTGGTGAACCTGCAATACGGTGAGATTGAAGAGGGCGCCAGCACCATTACGCAGCAGCTTGTCAAGAACCTCTTCCTGTCCCATGAGCGATCCTTTGGCCGCAAGGCCGAGGAATTCCTGCTCGCGCTCGATATGGAAGCGCATTACTCCAAAGATGAGATCCTTGAGCTCTATCTCAATACCATCTATTTCGGCTCGAACTACTATGGCATCGGCGATGCCTCCGTGGGCTATTTCGGCAAGCAGCCATCCAGGCTTGAGCTGCCGGAAGCAGCCATGCTTGCAGGCCTGCCAAACGCACCATCGCTCTACTCGCCCTATACAGACTTCCTCATGGCCAAAAAACGGCAGTTCGTCGTGCTCGATGCCATGGTCCGCACCGGCTGTATTTCCAGGGATATCGCCGAGGACGCCAAGATCAAGCCGATCTATCTTGCACATTGAGCATCACTTTATTCTTTTTCCTGCGAAAAAGGCACCCACCAGATAACGTGAGTGCCTTTTCTTTATGGTTATTTCTTTTTTGCAGCCTTTTCGTTCTCTTTCTGCTGCGCTACAGCAGAACGCTCGAAATTCTTGTAAAACTGCTGGGCCAGATTCGTATACGTTGCGATATTATCCGGCTCCGAGCTGTTCGCTACGATCTCATACGTATAAAGCAGTTCATCTGTGCCTGCCTTGTAGACATCGAAGAAAAATGCTGTACGGCTGTTGTTCGCAACCGTCGTCACAACATAAGCATCTGCATATTTTGCTACGTTCTCTTTGTAGATTTTCGCTGCCTGACGACGATCAAGTGCCTTGATATCCACTTTGCTGTCCTGCTGGATGTTCTGGGCTACCATATCGTAGGAAAGCACATAGCTGCGTGCTACAGAGCTCGCATCATAAAGCACTGTCGTAAGCTCATCCTTTGTCGGAGCACTCTTGCCCGGCGTATAAAGCGGCGCTGCCACAGCCATGCGATGGATTGTCGTGATATCCGCTCCCTTTGCAACCGTTACCTTATCTGCATTTGCAAAAACAACCTGTGTGCTCATCAGTACCATACATACAACCACGAGCAGCTGAACTAATTTTCTCATTCAAGCATCTCCCCTTAACATCGATTTTTCCAACCGTATTATATGTATTCTTCCTTTTTACGATAAATCCTTTTTTTTTTGCAAATTCCCCCAAAAATTCTGCAGGAAAATTATCCAGAAAAGACGAAGTTTCTTACAACTTCCAATTTCCAGAAAGGATCTGATTCCATGTTCTCTGACCTTGTAAAAAAGAACCGCAGCTATCGCCGTTTTTATGAAGACTTCTCTTTAAAGGAAGAAACTTTGCTTGAACTCATTGAGCTCACACGCTATACGGCTTCCGCTGCAAACCGGCAGGCACTTCGGTATTCCTGCACAACAGACCCAAAGCTGAACGCGCAGATTTTCCCGCAGCTGCACTGGGCCGCTTATCTTTCCGACTGGGATGGCCCGCCGGCCGGTGAGCGCCCAGCCGGCTATATCTTCCTTCTCCAGCATGCAGACTGCAAGCCTGCCAGCCCCTATGATGCAGGCATTGCCGCACAGACCATCCTGCTCGGTGCAGCAGAAAAAGGGCTTGGCGGCTGCATCCTCGCCAGCATTGAGCGTGAAAAGCTCAAAACCCTGTTGAAACTGCCCGCAGACATGGAGCTCCTGCTCGTCATCGCACTGGGCAGACCAAAAGAAAAGATCGTCATCGAAGACATCGAAGCCAATGGCAATATCAAATATTACCGGGATGCTCAGGGCATCCATCATGTTCCAAAATATAAATTGAACGATCTTCTCATGAAATAACAAGAAAAAGCAGGCAGCTCTCAAAACAAGAGACTGCCTGCCTTTTTCTTATCTGCTCAACGCAGCAGCTGATGCGCAAATACTGCCCATGGCTCATTATAGAAGCGAATGAACTCATTGATGAGCTCCTGCCCATGCGTCTCCGTGAGCATATACGGCTGATCGAAGTTTGTTTCATCAAAATTCGACCAGGTCAGGAACCAGGCCATCCTGTGCCCTGCCATAAGCCGCCCTGCATCAGAAAACCAGGTCTTATACTGGCTGCCGCTTTTCGCCATTGCGCTGCTGCCTACCAGCATGCCGGTCTCCGTCACTGCAGCGATCTTCCCATGCTGCCCGGCGAAATCTTCTACCAGCTGCAAAACATGGCGGAATTCCCCCTGCAAAAAGCCGTCATCCGGTCTTGGCTCACGATGATACATATCGAACCCGGTGATGTCCACATAAGCATCCCCCGGATACCGTTCTTCATAATCCTCCCTGCAATGAAGTTCCCCGCCGCCCGGCGAATATGCATACAGCAGGTTATGCAGATGCTTTTCATCCCGCAGACAGCTCACCGTATAGCAGAAAAGCTCACGGAACTGCTGCGCCGTGCAGGACTTTGCTCCCCACCAGAACCAGTCGCCGGTATTTTCATGCAGCGGCCGGAATACCACCGGTACATCCGACTGCGCAAGCTTTTCCAGCAGCTCTGCCACCAGCGAAAGATAGGCAAGATAAACCGCATTGAGATCTCCCCCCGGCAGGATGCGCGCTGCAACATCCCCGGTAATCATGAGCGGCGAATAACCGGAAAAATCATATTTCCCTTCTATTTTCGGACGCTTTGCCACGAGAGCAAAATTTGGCATATGACAGGACATCGTAAGCACTGCTCCCTGCCGGTCTGCCTCCAGACAGATTTGGGCCATTTTCTCACAAAGCGTCAGGCCCCGCTTTTTTTCTTCCTCGCTGAGTTCCAGCTCATATCCCGTAAGTGCAAGCGCATCCAGCCCGACAACCGCCGGATAGTCCCGTACAATATCATACGTATCTGACATGCTGTAAAGTTTACTGACCTTCCTGTGCAGATCATTCTGATGCCCATATAATATTTTCTTGCTGTCAGCAACGCTTTTCAGAAGGCTGTACACCTTCTTTGTCTTTTCCGTCGCTTTGGCATCGGCCAAATTCTGCGGCTCTGCAGCTGTCCCTTCTTCCGGCAGGATTTTTGCCTTGCACAGCGGTTTGACGCTTTTTTCTACATAAGCACAGGCCGATGCCTCCAAATTCTCTGAACTTTCCAGCTGCTCTGCGGGTATCGTATTTCCTATGGTCGTCATTTCCTACACTCCTATGTGATCAGTCAGCATGGATTACATGGATATTTGCAAAATGCAAATCCGAACTCACTGCTTCATTGCCAGCCGCATTGCAATAAATCGCAAAATGACTGACCTTTGTTTTATCAAATACGCCATGCTGCTTGCCCTGAAAACGTGCAAACGGCAGGGTTACAACCTGTTCTTCTGTTCCTTTGGTCAGTGCAGAAAGATCGACCTCAAAATCCTCGCCATGAGAGTTCAGCTGGATGATGCAGCGCTGGCCTCTGCCATCCGGGCGAAATACAAACTGCAAAGCATCCGCAGCTGACCAGTCAGCCTTCTTCAGATTGCGCACAATGCCGGCATAGCCGTTCGGCACCAGCACATATTGGAAATCCAGGCCGAAGCTTCCATCGTTCTCTGTCTTCAGCAGCGGTTCCACACTGCAGCCGGCACCGCAATTCACTGCATAGGCCGCCTTCAGCAGGCCATTATCCCCGCAATAGCCGGAAAAATCATCGATGACCATCGGATTTTGCGCCGGCTCCGGCTCGTTGAAGATTACCTTCATACGATCCAATACCCTGCCATCAGCCAAAAGCTCTGCAGAGCCAACCGTCTGCCCCAGTTCTGCCAGATCTTCACGGCTCAGCTCCGCCGTCCATTGTCCATGATCTCCGGCAGAGGCCTCCTCACGGCCTGCCAAAGAGCCATCCTGGCGTCTATACAGAACCTCCGCCTTCTGCACACCTCCCAGGATCCGCGCCGTAATCCGGACCGGCTCCGTATAACGTTCGTAGGCATTGACTGCGCGCAGCGGTGCAGTGAAATAACCGCAGACTGCCTGCGCAGCTTCTGCCTGAGCCTTTACACCGCTGTAATCCACCTGCGAAGCAAAGACCGACTGCGGCTCATTATAGAAATCCACGAATTCATTGACCATTTCATGGCCGCGCTTGTTGTCGATCATATAAGGCTGATCGAAATCATGATCGTTGTTATTGGACCAGGTCATAAAGTATGCTGTGTCGTAAGGCGAAAATACCTGCAGTACCTCACGGAACCAGTCTTTGCGCGCATTGCCCGTACGAGCCATCGCGGCGCCATCCGTAAGGATGCCGACCTCTGTCCCAGCCATGACCTTATCATGGCTGCGTGCAAAGGATTGCAGGACACCAAGGCTTTTCCCCAGCGAATCCATGAAACTGTCCTTCGGCAGCGGATTCCGATGATACATATCGAACACCACTACATCCACATAGGCATCTCCGGGATAACGTGTGAGATAATCCTCGGTGCTGTGCAGAGGGCCGCCCGGCGAATAGGCATAAAGGAAATTGTGGATGCCCTTCTGATCCCGCAGATATTCAACCGTATAACGATATAAGTTCTTATACTGTGCCGGAGAACAATAAGAGGCACCCCACCAGAACCAGCTGCCATCATTTTCATGGAACAGGCGGCAGATTACCGGAACATCTGCTTTTTGCAGTCTCTGCCCGAACCCGGCCATCATATCCAGATAGCCGCGATATACTTCATTGAGATCGCCGCCCGGCAGAATGCGCCGCACGACATCGCCGCTGGTATCCGGACTCGAATAACCCGTATAATCATAGACACCATCCGTTTTCCCCCGCGAAGCCACCAGCGCGAAATTCGGCATATGGCAGGACATCGTAAGAATGACGCCCTTTTTGCTTGCCGCTGTATAGATATTCGCCAGCTTCTCGCTCAGCGTGAGCCCTGCAGCCTTTTCCTCAGGTGTCAGACTGAAATCCCCGCCTTCAACGGCCTGTACATCAAAGCCTGCAACAGCAGGATAATCGCCGACGACATCATACGTATCGGAAGGATTGCTGCTTTTCGTATCCACTTTATGGTGCCAGTCATTCTGATGGCCGTAAAGCACATAGTCCGAAGCTCCAATGCCTTTCAGATAGGCATAAAGCCCGGCTGTTTTTGCCGTAGCCTTTGCATCCGAGATTCTTACCTCCCCGGGCAGGGAAAGCTCGCTGAGTGCGATCTTTTTCTGCTCCCTGACCTTCCTGGTGCGCACGACATAGCCATCCGCTGCCTTCGTCCCGGATACCTGCGGCACCACCTGCGTATCGGAAGCAAAACAGCACGTTGCCGGCACCGCATAGAAGCTCGCTGCACAAAGCCCCAGCGTAACCGACAAAGTCAGCGGCCAGATTTTCTTCATCATCGTATTCGCTCCTTTTCTGCTGCTCAGAAGCTATAGTCAACACAGCTGTAGATACGGGAGCGCTCCGCACTGTCATAAAGACGGATGCCCTTGGCATATTTCAGTGTCCCAATGACATTCTTCATGAACGTGAACTGGCCGCCGATCTCCCAGCCCTTCTGTCCAGCCTGGATGCCATCCCCATAATTCGTCTTGGCAATCGCATCTGAGCCAAGGCAGCGATAAGCAGCATAAAGCATAAACGAATGCGGCTTTTGTCCATCAACGTTCTTATAATCAAGCTCCATACTGTACGTATTGTTCTGCCCACCCTGATTGCCATGTCCGTAAACACCATCAAACCACAAGGTTTTCGTGAGGTGCTGATTATAGCCAAAGGACACGATATTCAACGGACTGCCGCCATACGCATGGGACAGGTAGCGGTTATAGCCAATGGAAGCACCAGCCTTTGACGAGAATTGATGATCATATATGAATCCGGCATACGTCTTCATGGTATCCTCAACCTGAGAACCCCATACATCCGTAGCATTATCTCCGCCATAATCATGATTTGCCTCTGCCGTATTTCTATCATACTTGCGGATAAAATCGCTGTACCTTGCATCGCTGCGCCCCGGGCAGAGATCCCATTGCGTGTTGTCAATGCGGCCATAAAGCATATGCGTCGTATAATTCCTGCCCCAGTGCGTAAGCTCAAAGCCCTTCATGCGTGCTTTCATGAACGCACCATCCTGAATCCATGGTTCAAAGCAGCCAATACGTGTATACTGCCCGCTGAGCACGCCGCCAAGAGGTCCCTCTACCCACATCTGGCTCACAGTTCCCTGGTTCTGCGGAGTTTCCGCGTTGAAACCGTCACCCTTGCCGCTGCCGTATTTCGTTTCGATCTCCGTATGAGCCTTCCAGGAGTCATTGATTTTGGCATCCACACCAAGTTTGAAATATTTCTCCCACCATGGTCCATCCGTATCACCATCCGGCTGATTGTATTTATCGCTCTTCATATATTTGAAATCGACACAGCCGCTGATGCGCACGTTATCATCCATCTTTTTCTCAAGCTCAGCAACACGCACGCCAAGCGTCCGAAGCTCGCCAGCATATTCCGCCTGCAGCTTGTCAAGCGCTGCGTGGTCTTCTGCCTTCGCCTGCTCTTCATTCGCCATTGCGCGGGCGACCATCTTCGCCATTTCAAAGCGCGTGATCTTTTTATCCCCCTGGAACGTACTGTCCGGATAGCCATGCAATACGCCATCCTTAGCAAGCTCAGCTACTGCGTCGCGCGACCAATGATCCGACGGCACATCAGCAAACGGGCTCTGGGCAGCAAATGCTGTTGTCATACTGCCTAACATCAATGCGGATACAACAGAAAGCATAGTCTTCTTTTTCATCATCATTTTCATCATCATTCCCCTTATTATTAATATGAAAAATAATTAAGCAATTGGCCCCCACCAATTTTTCATGATCACCTTCCTATATTCATTTGTTTACTAAACAATATCTTTTACATTTATATATTAATTACTATCATCTAAAATGTCAACACTTATTTTCAATAAAAGACATGTTTTTGTTATAAAAGAAAACGTTATCCTCTGCCGATTCTTCATCAAAAGAAAAAATGCGCCCTTTTATGTTTAGTAAACATAAAAGGGCGCATTTCACCTGTCAGAGATTTTCCTTAAGCCAAAAGACTTAAGGCTGTTGCAGTATCAAAGGCATGCATACGATCCATCGAGAATACCAGCTGCACATTATCCCCAGCCTTATATTCCTTCCCTGCCGGCATACGGGCCGTAAGCTTCTGACCGCCATGCACGACATGCAGCAGTACCTCAGAGCCCAGCATCTCAACCACATCGATCCTTCCCTGGAAAGCAATCTCCTGCTTCTCTGCCATGAGCAGATCCGCATCATGCACATCATCCGGCCGGATGCCCAGCACGATCTGCGGCTGGTCCGCCAGCTTTGCGGCATAGTCGGCCGGAATCTGCGCCTTGAATCCCTCTCCCTGTGCATACAGCACATCCTTTTCACGTACAAGCTCTGCCTTTAGGAAATTCATCGGCGGGTTGCCGATAAAGCCCGCTACGAACAGATTGCATGGATGATGATAGAGATTCATCGGCGTATCCACCTGCTGGATGATGCCATCGTTCATGACTACGATGCGGTCACCAAGCGTCATCGCCTCGATCTGGTCATGCGTAACATAGATCATCGTAGTCTGCAGTTTCTTGTGCAGGCGGGAAATCTCCGTACGCATGCTCACACGCAGCTTCGCATCCAGATTGGAAAGCGGCTCATCCATGAGAAAAACCGATGGATTGCGCACAATAGCACGTCCCATGGCCACACGCTGACGCTGCCCGCCCGAAAGCGCCTTTGGCTTGCGGTCAAGCAGATTCTCCAGCTGCAGGATTTCTGCCGCTTCCCGGACTTTCTTTTTGATCTCCTCTTTTGACACATGCTTCAGCTTCAGGCTGAATGCCATGTTCTCCGCCACACTCATATGCGGATATAAAGCATAATTCTGGAAGACCATTGCAATATCACGGTCCTTTGGCGAAACATTATTCACAAGACGGTCCCCGATATAAAGTTCTCCGCCAGAAATCTCCTCCAGACCTGCAATCATACGCAGCGTCGTTGATTTTCCGCAGCCTGACGGTCCTACAAATACCATAAACTCCTTATCTTTGATTTCCAGATCGAAATCCTTAACGATCAACGTATCACCATAGCTCTTACGAATATGTTTCAACACA
The DNA here is from genome assembly GCA_964611665.1 of uncultured Selenomonadaceae bacterium. Lineage (GTDB taxonomy): Bacteria > Bacillota > Negativicutes > Selenomonadales > Selenomonadaceae > CAZTAP01. The sequence goes on from CAZTAP010000027.1 coordinate 14,158, forward strand.
ACTTTTGCCATTGCATCTATCCTTCTTTCCGAAAATAACGTTACGATTCCGTGCAGCAGATATGCCAGCACAGCGATTGATAATCTCCTGCCAGCACTGGAATATTCAAACCAGCATGAAGAAGCTCATCACCGCCATAGATTTCCGATGTTTTCTGCACTTTCCATGATTCAGGAATGTCCGGAGCTGTATTCCTTCCCGGCGCAAGCACACAAGCAACCGCATAATCTTTCTGTTCATCGAGGCCCGCAAGGTGCAGCCAGCGATTCGCAGGATTCGGGCGTGCCAGCACGCTCACATAGGTAACCCAGGCCTCCCTGCGGTCTTCCGAAACAATCATCCAGGCCGTCTCATTGCCCTCAAGCGGGCTCTGCAGGCGATACAGCTCGCCGAACTGCAGCAGGGAGCGCATCTTTTTATAGCAGGCGATCTGTTCACGGATTTCCGCTTTATCCTCTTCCGAAAGACGGGTGAGATCCAGCTCATAGCCAAAACTCCCGGCCATTGCTGCGGCTCCGCGCGTCGCCAGCGGCGTCAGCCGCCCGACCTGATGGTTCGGCACTGCGGAAACATGGGCTCCCATGGTGCTGGCAGGATAGACGAGACTTGTGCCATACTGGATCTTCAATCGTTCTACCGCATCAGAATCATCGCTTGTCCATACCTGCGGCATGTAGTAAAGCATACCAGGATCGAAGCGCCCGCCGCCGCCCGAACAGCTCTCAAAAAGAATCTCCGGAAAACGGCCGGTGATTTCCTCAAGCACGCGATAAAGGCCAAGCATATAACGATGTGCTGTTTCCCGCTGCCGTTCTGCCGGCAGCGCTGCCGATCCCACTTCTGTCATATGACGGTTCATATCCCATTTCACATATTGAATGGAAGTCTCCTGCAGTACCTTGCTCACCGATGCAATGATATAGTCGCAAACCTCCGGACGGGAAAAATCAAGCACCAGCTGATTGCGTCCGCCCGAACGAGCGCGCTTCGGCACATGCAGGCACCAGTCCGGATGTGCCCGGTAAAGCTCGCTTTCCACCGAAACCATTTCAGGCTCAAACCACAAGCCGAACTTCAGCCCCTGCGCATGCACATAATCAGCAACCGCCGAAAGCCCGTTCGGCAGTTTGCGTTGATCCACAAACCAGTCACCCAGCGAGGAATTATCATCATCCCGCCTGCCGAACCAGCCATCATCGAGCACCAGCAGTTCAATGCCCAGTTTTTTTGCCTCATCCGTAAGCGCAAAGAGCTTTTCTTCATTAAAATTAAAATACGTTGCTTCCCAATTATTGACGAGTACCGGACGCTCGGCATCACGATACCTGCCGCGGCATAAGCGCTTGCGGTAAAGCCTGTGCAGCGTGCGCGACATGCCGCCCAGTCCCTGCGACGAATGGACCAGGACGGCTTCCGGCGCCTGGAAGCTCTCCCCGCCGGCAAGCTGCCAGCAGAAATCAAAGGGATTAATGCCAATGGACAGACGCGTGACATCGAACTGGTCAGGCTCTGCCTGTGCCAGAAAACTGCCGCTGTAAACAAGATTCATCGCATAGACCTCGCCATGCTCCTCATCCGCATCGCGCGAAAGCAGTGCCAGAAAAGGATTTTCCTGATGGCTGCTCGCGCCGCGCCGGCTCTCGACCACCTGACGGAAATGCCCCAGCGGACGCCGCTCTGCGATGCGTTCACGGCAATGCGCACCAGGCAGATAGAGAAAATCGTAATCCGCCCCATCGATATCTACGCTTGCACTCAGCGCACGCAGGAGCTTCAGGTTTTCCCTGCCGGTATTGTGAAAGGCTGCACTGCGTGCAATGACGCTGTATTCCCGAAAAGCGGTATAGGAAAGCACAACCTCAAGTCCGCTCACCTCATCCAGCAAGGTAATTTCCAGCGTATCCGCTTCCCGGTCATCCTCCGTATAAAGCGCCGGCAAACCGTTCAAGGCCTTCTTACCCGCATAGATCACATGGGACTTGTAGCGTAAATCCGTAATCGTTGAACCATTTTCCAGCTGCACCTGATACGCCGGTGTACGAAAATCTGTATTGCCATAAGCCGGATATTCCTGCGGCAGGACATCCAGCGAAAAAGTACGGTCCCAGGTATCCGGATTCGGTGCAAAAGACCGGTCCATGCCCGGCACCAGGTTGCTGCCATGATAGCTTCTGAGCTTACTTCCCCAGTAAGCATGCTTCAGATAGCCCTCGCGTACAATCTGCAGTACATAGCTGCAGTCTCCGGCCTGCAAGTGAAACAGGCGCTTGTCTTCATCAAAATAAATCGGCATAATCTATAGTCTCCTCTAACAGGTCTCAGCTCTTTGAGCCGGTACCAGATATCCCTTCAATAAATTGTTTCTGGAAAATCACAAAAAGCAGCAGCATCGGCCAGATTGCAATCATCGAGCCTGCCATGAGCTGCGGGAAATTCGTTGAATACTGCCCCTGCAGCGAAGCAAGTCCGGAAGCCAGCGGCATCTGGTCAAGCGATGTATTCGCAATGAGCGGCCACATGAGATCCTTCCAGGCAAAGAGTGCCGTGAAGATTCCCAGGGCAATGAGCCCGGAACGGGTCAAAGGCAGCATAATCTTCCAAAATACCTGCCAACGGTTGCAGCCATCCAGAATAGCCGCCTCCTCAATTTCCATCGGAATGCTCAGAAAGAACTGCCTGAGCAGGAAAGTGCCAAAAGCACTTACAATGCCCGGCATGACCAAAGCAAACATCGTATTGAGCATCCCGAGCTTCGCCACGATATCATACTGCGGAATCAGGAAGAGCTGACCCGGAATCATCATCGTAATGAGCACGATGCCGAAGCAAAGATCACGCCCCGGAAATTTGATGCGTGCAAACGCATAGGCAGCCGTTGCACTGAAAAATACGGAGCCGATGATGCGGAACACGATCATGCCGAAAGTATTCGCATAAAATGCAGCAAACGGCAGAGAGTTCCAGACATCGGAATAGTTCGCCCACTTGAACTGTGTCGGAATGAGCGTCGGCGGAATCATCGTCGATTCCATGAGCGTTTTCAGGGATGTAATGATCATCCAGAGAAACGGTATGAGCATGGTAAGCGCACCAGCAATGAGCATGCAATGCACCAGCCAATGTTTTTTGTTGTCCTTCATAAATCTACGCACCTCACCTTATTGATAATGGACCCATTTCTTCTGCATCTTCATCTGGACTGCCGTAATCAGCAAAGTAATAACCAGCAATACCATGACAATGGCTGCACCATAGCTGCGGTCTCCCATGATGAAGGAGTGCTTATAGAAAAGATAGACCAGCGACTGCGTATATTCCATCGCCGTATTGCCCGGATCGATCATCATGAAAATGAAATCAAATACCTGCAGCGAACCAATGATTGTCGTGACGACAACAAAGAACAGCGTCGGTGAAATCATCGGCATTGTAATCGAGAAAAACTGACGGATCGGGCCTGCGCCATCCAGCTCCGCAGCTTCATAATACGTGCGCGGTATCTCCTGCAATCCGGCCAGAAGAATTACCATGTTATAGCCGATCATGCTCCATACACCGACAATGATAATGGCCAGCAGTGCCACATGCGGGTCCGTAAGCCATTTCACGCCCGGAATGCCCAGCATGGACAGCAGATAATTGAATAATCCGGCATCGGCATTGTACAGCCAGCGCCATACCATCGCGATCGCCGCCGGTGCAGATACAACCGGAAGAAAATAGATGGTGCGATAGATGCTTTTCCCCCGGATCTTCTCGTTCAGCAGCACGGCAACGACCAGCGAAAGAAATACACCTGCCACAACAGAAACCAGCGTATAAACGAGTGTATTGACCGTTGCATGATAGACCGCAGGATCTGCCAGCAGCCGTTCATAGTTAGCCAGCCCGGTCCATGTGCTGATCCCAAAGCCGTTGCTTTTCGTAAAGCTCAGGTAAAAGCTCTTCAGTAATGGATAAATATTCAGGATGATCAGGCCAAGGATTGTCGGGCCAATCATGGCATAGGCCCAGGCATAATCCTTTCGTTTTCTTTTTTTCCGTTCCACCTCAGACTGCTTTTGCAGCTCTTCCTCCGGCAGCGTCCCACTGTTCAGTTCAGAAGTCATTCTTGTTCCTCCTATATAGAAAGCACCACTTCACCAGCGGAAGTGGTGCTTTCATCAGCGTTTCCTCATTTCGTTTCCGTTGCCAGCATCGCGTCGATCTGCTTGGCAAGTTCATTACAGCCGTCCTTGACGGATACATCGCCGGACCAGATCTTCGACATCAGATCGATTTCAAGCTGCATCCATTTCTCTCTGCTCTCCGAATTCGGGAAAATCACCGCATATTTGAGCATTTCCGGATAAACCTTGACATTGAAATGACTGTTGGCATCTACCCAGCCCTGTTCTGTTCCCTTGTATGCCGGGATTGCCGCACTCTTTTCTGCCTGGATCTTATTTGCCGTCTCGCCGCCCAGGAATTTCACGAACTTCAATGCTTCTTCCGGGTGCTTGGTCTTTGCCGCTACGGCATTGCCAAGACCATTATAGATAGTTGCCTGCTTTTTCCCTTTTGGCAGGACAGTCACATCACAGTTCTTTGCTACGTATTCATTTTCCTTGAAGTCACCCAGCATCCAGGAACCAAAGAGTCCCATCGCTGCCTTGCCCGATTCAAAATATTGCTCACGGCTCATATCGGCAAGCTGCTGAACGGTCGGTGAAACCTTATATTTCTGACTGAAATCAACGGCATACTGCACAGCCTGCTGTGTCGCCTCTTCCGCATAGCCGGATTTGGTCTTATCCTTGTTGAGGATTTCGCCGCCATTCTGGAACACGAAATTATAATAGAACGATTGCTGGTCCGGCGGAGCAACGATTCCATAGACGCCCTTATCCGGATCATTCAGTTTCTGAGCCACTTCGACAAGCTTATTCCAATCCCAGCTTTCATCCGGATAAGGAATGCCTTTCTGATCAAACAATGTTTTGTTGTACCAGAGACCGATCGTATCGTAATCCTTCGGAACTGCATAGAGCTTGCCGCCCTTCGAGTAGAGCTCTACCAGATCTTTCGGGAAATTATTCAAATCCACATCGCCTTTGACTTTATCGGTGAGATCCATGAGAAGATCATTATTTGCATAACGCAGGAAGCTCTGCGAATGCATCCAGAAAACATCCGGCATCGTATCACTCGTAGCACTTGCTTCCAGCTTAGTCCAGTATTGCCCCCACGGAATAACTTGGACCTCAACGGTGATTTCAGGGTTTTCCTTATGGAATTCCTCCGCAATAGCATCCATGCCCGGCTTCTGGTTTTTATCCCAGATGGCATAGGTGATCTTTACATTGCCGCTGCCGGATGATGATTCCTGGCCGCAGCCCGCAAACATCATCATGCCGAAAACCAGCAGGACTAAAGTAAGAACATAATATTTCTTTTGCATTTCATTTCCCCCTCATTATTTTGATTCCATAAAATTTTATAACAATTCGTGCTAGTCGAAAGGCATCAACTCCTTAATCAGCGTTGAGAAATCGATCATAAGATAAATTTCTCAAACGCTCCGCTCTTTTCATTTCGCCCGCAGCTTTCACGGATAACCAGCTGTGTCGGCAGCACCAGGCTTACCGGATAGGTGCGCCCTTCCATTCGGTCGGCCAGCAGTTTCACTGCCTGGCGCCCCATTTCCTCCGCATAGATATGCACCGTAGTCAATGCCGGATGCATATAGGCTGCCGCATTCATATCATTGAAGCTCACCATCGCCATATCCTCCGGAACCTTCACCCCGGCATCGCGCAGCGCACTCAGCGCCCCGATTGCCAGCATATCATTTGCCATGACAAAGACCTCCGGCAGATTCTTCCTGGCCGCAAGCTCCTGCATAAAGGCATAGCCCTCTTCCGATGTCCAGCCCGTCACACTGTAAAGCAGGGATTTATCGAACCAGCCCTTTTCCTTCATCCAGGCAATATAGGTCTCGCGCCGCTTTTCCAGTTCCTCGGCATTTTCCTCTGTCTTTTCCAACGATACAGCCCGTTCAATGCCTCCCAGGAAACCAATTTTCTGATAGCCAAGGCCTGCCAGATATTCCAGCACATTTTCTGTTGCATGATTCAGATCCGACAAAACAGAATCAAAGCTTTTTTCTCTGGGCCGATGATCGACGAAGATCACATGCTCAACCTCTGGAAACAGCCGCTTCACCTCTGCAGAAGCAACATTCCCGATAACCACGAGACCATCGAGGCTGCGCCGGTCCTGTTCCTCACTGTCATTGAGCACACTGCCGACACCGCGGAATATGCTGCCGATGGCAAAGCCCATTTCTTCTGCCTGCTGCTCAACCCCCTCACGCACGATGATGAAATACGGGTCGTTGATTTCCTGCTGTTGGGAAAGTGCCAGAATCAGGCCGATGTTCCTGCGCCGGCTCTTGCTGCCGCGGCTCCTGCGGTGAACGGGCCGATAGCCCACTTCCTTTACAATATCCTGTACACGCTGCCGTGTTTCTTCTGTAACCGACAACGTAGGATCATCATTCAAAATACGTGATACAGCACCGATGGATACTCCAGCTTGTTTAGCAATATCGCGGATAGTAGCCACGCAGCCTCACCTCCATGTTTTCTATCAATAAAACAATCGTTTAGTAAAGTAATCGTTTTCTTGTTTATTATAATAGCAAACGCGTAAACAAAAGTCAATTATTTTTTACTAAAAACCATGTTATTTTTACTTGTTTTTGCTCATTTTTTCGTAAAAAGCGGCAGTTAAGACGATAATACCACGAATTTTGTCGTGTTTACTCGAAAAAAATCAAAAAAATCGCGTTTACTGTTTACTAAACAATAAACGCGATTTTCTCATTTTCCATAAATCTTCTTTGCCATCGCCAGACCGGTCTTTGTAACAGCCAGGCCGCCTTCCGATGTCTCACGCAGCGACTTCGGCAAGGCCCGGCCAATGCGGTTCATCGCCTCAATGACCTCATCCACGGGAATGACGGACTCCACGCCTGCCAGCGACATATCCGCAGCAAGCATGGCATGCACAGCAGCAAAGCCGTTGCGCTTCACGCACGGGACCTCGACGAGACCCGCAACCGGATCGCAGGCAAGCCCCAGCAGATTCTTGATAGCAAGTGCCGCTGCATTGCCGACCTGCTGCGGCGTACCGCCAGCCAGCTCAGCAAGTGCTCCGGCAGCCATGCCGGCAGCAGAGCCGCACTCTGCCTGACAGCCGCCCGCTGCCCCGGCAATCGATGCATTCTGATCAATGACCATGCCGATTCCGGCAGCCGTGAACAGAGCACGCAGGATATCCTCCTCCTTTTTCTTATGCCGCTTCATCGCCGCATATAGCACGGCCGGCACAATACCGCAGGAACCTGCTGTCGGGCAGGCCACAATGCGTCCCATGACCGCATTCACTTCACTGATGCCTACCGCGTAGGCCGCAGCCTCCAAAGCTGCTGCACCGACATAGCTCTGCTCCCGCCAGGCAAAAAGGCGCCGTGCATCGCCGCCCGTAAGTCCGCTCAGCGACTTTTCCTCATTCGCAATGCCCCGCTCAATCGACGCGCACATGACCTGCCAGTTCCTGCGCATCTCCTCCAGCAAGGCCCCACGCGTACGCTGCGTGGTATGCATTTCCCGCGCAATCACGAATTCATGGATGCAAAGACCTTTTTCCTCCGCCATGGCAATAAGGTCTGCAATGGTATTAAAATTTATCAATGTCTTTCCCCCTCAGCCAATCGCCGGTATACTGAACGCATCATCTACTTCATAGACCTGCCGGCATTCTTCCATGACATCCTCCGTGGGCTGGTCGTCCAGTTCCATGATCATCATCGCCGTCTCCCCCCTGTTCTGACGTGATACGCGCATAAACGCAATATTCACCTCATAACGGGACAGGATATTCGTGACCTGGGTAATGACCCCCGGACGGTCACGATGAATCGTAATCAGGGCAGGATACTGTCATGTAAGCTCCACCTCATAGCCA
>CAZTAP010000028.1:0-21723 GCA_964611665.1 uncultured Selenomonadaceae bacterium
GGCTTGATGTCCTGGCTGCCGACCTGCTGGAAATACGTGAACTGCGTGATTTCCATGCCATCGAGCCAGACTTCCCAGCCCAGTCCCCAGGCGCCGAGCGTCGGCGATTCCCAGTTATCCTCGACAAAGCGGATATCATGCTGCTTCGGGTCGATGCCCAGACGTTCAAGGCTCGCCAGATAAAGCTCCTGGATATTATCCGGTGATGGCTTCATGATGACCTGGAACTGATGATGCTGGAAAAGACGGTTCGGATTTTCGCCATAACGGCCGTCTGCCGGACGGCGTGACGGTTCAACATAAGCAACATGCCATGGTTCCGGACCGAGCACGCGCAGGAAGGTCGACGGATTCATCGTGCCGGCGCCCTTCTCGACGTCATACGGTTCAGCTAAGATACAGCCCTGTTCAGACCAAAACTGCTGCAAGGCCAGGATGATTTCCTGAAATTTCATATGAACAACTCCTCTTCTTAAAAAACAAAAAATCCCGTCACCTGTAACAAAATGTTACAGGGACGAGATGATTTCCCGCGGTTCCACCCTGATTGATCTTTCCTCAGAAAGATCCACCTTCGTGTTTTCAATTCTCTGCTCCAAAGTGCCCTTCACTCCATCGACGGTCTCACACCACCACCGTCTCGCTTTTGGGGAGTTACTCCTCTTCTTCATCACTATGTGTAAGTTTAGCAAATCACAGGAAGCTTGTCAATCAATAACCATAGCTTACACTTTGATTTTTGCCGTAAACTTCTCAATCATCTTCACCGGCTTATAAGATTCCTTCGCCTTGCGCAGCCCTTCGATGCCCATATCCTCCTCACGGTTGATATAGGTCATCTCTGACCACTCGTGCTCGACAAAAGCCTGATTGATTGCCGGATAAGCGCCGCGCACTTCCGGATCAGCTTTTTCCACATGGATCACAGCCGTATCCGTATTCAGCTGCTCCCCGAACGTAAACGCAACCACGCGTCCACCGACAAAGATCGCGCCGCCCTTCAGACCAAAATCCTCGAAATTATTCAATACCTCGATGATCGCCTCACGCTCGAGCGCAATGAACGGATCATCCGGCAAATCCTGTGCACGCTGCTTATACCAGCCGTTGATATTCAGCTTGCACTGCGTGACAATTTCCGGTGTAATCGGCTGATACTCAGCCTCTGCGTAGTTCTTGCGGAAGCTGTTCAGATGATTCTTCTTGGAATGATATTTCCGTCCCGCCAGCCGGATGAGATCTTCGCTTGCATAGACATAGTCTGCATCATCACGATTCGAGCTTACCTCGAACGCTGTGCCTTCATAGCCCAGCAGCACATCTGCCATGGATTTCTCCAGGCCGGACATGCAGAACGGTCTGCCGATTTCCTCAAAATAAGCCAGCAGGCGTGCCACAGCCTCATTCATCTTTTCCTCCGGACCATAGGGCTGCATCGCGAAAACCGTGCCGTCCCATTCCGCCTTTGTATAGAGAACCTCATCCTCTACCGCCCACATAATATGGTAAGGTTTGCGCCACATATAAAGATTGGTGAAATTGAAATGGGAATTCTCATAATACCGGCTCTTAAAAAATGCATCAAATACCGGCTTGTCTTCCTTTGTTAATTCTTTAAAAATAATGGTACTCAATCCTCCTAATAGAATCCGTACACCTCTTCTGCTTCTTTATTATACCAATCCTGTCAAGTATAGCACAAGCAGCAAAAAGTTTATGAAATCTTTATGCTTTTCGGCCTGCTTTAATCCTATTTTAATGTTTCATTCAGATTATTTTCAGATTCCTATGTTATGATATAGACAAATGAAAGTTGTACAGCATCTGCAGAAAACCAATCCGCAGATGCTGTCTCTGGGCAGAAAAGAGGTTACCGCCTATGACAAGTTTAGTGGCACAATACAGCAGCAGCATTGCTTTTTATGAAGCTGTCACATCGCAATTCCAGTCGATGCTCTCCCTGCTTTTGGGGCAGGAAACGCTGCATATCCATTCCATCAGCGGTCGTACCAAAGACAGCCAGAGCCTGCGCGGCAAGATTGCCCGGCACAAAAACAAATACAAACAGCTCACAGATATTACCGATCTTTGCGGCTTCCGCATCGTCACCTATTATGAAGATGAAGTCGACAAAATCGCTGCGCTGCTGCGTCGTTATTTCTCCATTGATGAGGAAAACTCCGTGGACAAGCGCAAAAAACTCGCCGCCGATGAATTCGGCTATACTTCCCTGCATCTGATTGTGAACCTTCCCGTGAATGCCAAAGGCATCTGCCTGAGCACACGGGATAAGATCTGCAAAGTTGAGATCCAGATCCGCTCGATTCTCCAGCATGCCTGGGCCGAAATAGAACACGACCTTGAATACAAGAATCCGCAGGGAACCAGTGCGGATATCCGCCGCCGCTTCAGCCGCATGGCTGGCCTGCTCGAAGTTGCTGACCATGAATTCACTGCAATCCGGGATACCATCTCTGAACCAGCGGCTGATATCAGGAACGTTCCTGCTGTCGCACAGGCGCCAGAGCCAGTCAGCAAATGTTCTGATGTACGGGAAAGCAATTTCCATACTCTGCGCGAATTCCTGCGCGAGTTCCCGAACATGGGCTGGGCTGCTTTTGTTACCCTTCTCTTCTTCGTCATCGCATATTTCTGCGATTTTTGGTTTGGCACGAAAATAACGCATCTGGCTATGGCTTTTTCCACACTTTTAGTTATGAGCTGATGCTTTATATATAGAAAACTACATTCTTTCTCTATCTCTGAACAAAGGGCAGGCCGCGAGGCCTGCCCTTTGTTCATCTAAGAAAACACGGATTGATAAGCCGGGCAGCCGGATCAATCGACATTTCCGGAAATTCAGCAAATCAATGCTTTGGCTCTTCCGAGCACAAACTCTGCAAAACTGCTGCCCGAAGGGCATATCTCGATCTGCCGGACAGATATCGCCGCTGCTGCCGCCTGATCAGGCACAAGCGCCAGACTGCCTGCCTCAAGCATAGGATAATCGATGCAGCTGTCTCCCGCGGCTGCCAGTTCATCAATCCCCAGCCGCCCGGCAAGATATCGGACAGCTGTCCCCTTATCCACCCGATGCGGGAAAAAATAAAGCTTCCGGCCGGAGGGACGAACCTCAAGTGTAGTACGTTTCTGCCAATCGGATGCACTCTGCCGGATATCTGTCTCTGCACAGCAATAAGCAAAAAGATAACTGTCATCGACAAGCTTCGCCTGAATGAACTCGCCCCGTTCCATGACACTGGCAGCCAGCCTCTCCAGCTCTGCCCGCTGCGGTTCGATCCATGCCGCATAGTCCAGCTTCCAGGACTCATCGACAGCACCATCGACAAGCAGCCGGCTGCCGTTGCTCGTCAGCGCATAATGAGGCTGCCTGTCCTGCGGCCAGCGAATACGCCGGTATTGTTCCAGCGAACGCGTCGTCACAGGTACATAGTACTCTCCCTGCAAAACCTCCTGCAGCAATTCCCAGGCATATCTTGTCGTGAAGCCCTGTTCCTTGCCCTTGCGCATTTCCAGACAGACATCATCTGCCTGTTTATGCTTATAAGAATATAGAATCGTATTATCCAAATCACACGCAAAAATCATTTTTCTCATCTCAGGTATCCGCCAGATTGCAGATCAATCCACAAGCCTTATAATTCTGCAGGGGATAAACCACAACCTCTACGTTTTTCTCCTTTGCCAGTTGATAAAGATGCCCCAGATGCTCATCATCCGTAAGACTATGTACCAGCATCTTCCAGGGAAGCCGTCTCAGCAATACACGGGTTGCCTCGCCGATGCCCGGCTTGATCAGATTGATATCACGGATACCGAAGGCCTGGGAAATTTCCAGGACTTCCTGCAGTCCCGGGCGTCCCTTTGCCTCTTTTTCCTGCAGAAAAGGATTATCCCCGGGTGCCGCAAACTCCTTTTCCACCCCCTGGATGAATGCATACGTCAAATCCTGCCCGCGCATATTGCCATAGTATGCCGCTCCATGAAAATCCTCCGGGCCAATGATGTCCTTCCGGTAAAAAGTACGGCTGATCAGCCCGGATACCGTTGAATTCAGACAGGAACTCGCAATAAGGAAATCCCGATGCGTGCCGCAAAGCCCCGCTACCCAGGCAGGATCAGACAGCACAGCCAGACCATCCCCCACCCCGGGATAGTCTGCGATTGCCGCGCTCAATTCGCGGCAGATCGCCCCTTTTCCCGTCCAGCCATCAACAAACTGCAGCGCCTTCGCTTCATGCCGTGCCAGAATATACTGCATCGCCTGATGATCGATGCCGCGGCCGCGAATGATGGAAATCGTATAATGCGGCACCTGCACCCGGTAACGCGCCAATAAATAGCGCCGGATAAGCACTCCGATCGATGTGCCGGCTCTGGCCAGCGACACCAGGACCGGCCGGCCGTCTTTCGCCTTCCAGATGCGCTCAGCCACAGCCCCCACGGCTCTGGCCGTAAGCAGCGCATATTTTTCTGCCGCAGCCTGATAAGCCTGCAGATATTCCGGTGTCGGAACATATTCCAACGGCAGCATTTCCGAATAATGTGTGCCGCCCTGTATCCTTTTCTCACGTTCCCTGGTCCCCAAAGGCTCCACCAAGCCTGTGATATCCTTCAGCAGCAAGGTTACATCCTCTGCCAAATATGAACTCTGCATTTTCTCAACCCCGCAAACAATAAACTTTTTCGCAGCCATACTGCCGCACAATCTGATTCAGGCTTTCCAGCCCTGATGTCTCTGCCGCAGCATCTGTCACAATGAGCGCAGCATCATACCGCGCCATATCATAAATATACGTTTTTCGTCCTGCCTCATAAAAACTTTCCAGCGCAAAGCCAACCCGGACGGGATAATCGCTCTGATCATACACCCCAATCGGGCTGCGCGTCGTCGCATGGAAAGATACGCTTTTGCAGCAGCCGGCTTCTTCAAAGGCCTTTCCCGTCAGCAATGCCGGAAACATACACTCCTCCGTCCCCAGGACGAGCAGCTTCGGGCTCTGCCCCAGCTCAGCCTGCAGGCGCGCCAAAGCAGCTTCTGCAAAGCGTTCACAGGCCTGCAGATAAGCATCGATGGAAACACCGCAGCGTGGATCCGGCAGGCGTACGGAAAGCGAAAGCTCTGCTGCCTTCCTGACATCTGCCGCCCGAAATTCCTGCGGAGCCTCGACCGGCAGGTTCCTGACCTGTGCATCGAAGTCTTCCTGCGGCAGCCGTACAAGATATTCACAAGAAATACCGTTTTCCTGCAAAGCACGCTGATGTTCTTCATCCAGCCGGTTCAGCAGCGATGCCGCAACGATCTTTTTTTCTGCAAACCCCGGGATCTCTTCTCTAAGCCTGATCATCATATTCAGCAAAGTCCGTCCCGTAGATATCTCATCATCGACAAAAATGATTGTCGGGCTCTGCCGGATCCCCTCTTCTACCGCCTGCAGGCTCAGCTTCTGCTCAACTGCATGGCTGTGCTCCTCAGCAAACTCGATCCACTGCCTCACCTCAGGCAGCGCTTCGCGCGTTGTATGTACATAACGCGTCCCTGACGGAAAGCAGCCCGCAGCAGCTGCCCCGATTGCGGTCGCAGTCTCTGCAAATCCCACAACGAAACGGGCTTCCGGATATTTTTTTGCCAGCTGACCGCCCAGCGTACGCATCATCTCCAGCGAAATTTCCGGACTTACCGGAATATGTTTGCCCTGCAAAGGATTCACCAACAGGCTGAGCCGTCGGTTATTCCTGTAACGCTTCGCAACCTGCAGCAGATTCTCCCGTGTATACTCCATTACCTTTCCCCCTCATCCAGACAAATCGGCGTCTCAATATGTGCAGCCATACGACGATGGAAATCAGGGTAGCGCCAGGCCGGTTCATCACCAAGCAGCTGACGCAGCGCCAGCGAAGGCAGATTGATTCCCGAGGCACAGCAGGAAAGCTGCAGCCCGCCGGACATCCTTGGATTGATTTCCAACAGATATGGTTTGCCCTTATGCATGCGAAGCTGGATATTCATCGGCACAGAAAGGCCCATCACCTTCATGACCCGCTCACAAATTGCCATGATCTCCGCATCAAAGATGATTTCCGAAAAACGCCCATGATTTTTATATCGTGGAATCACGATATTTCCCTGCGCCGTCGCCAGACAATCCGCGCTGATCTCAGGGCCGTCAAGATACGGCATGAACAGCAGCGGAACCGAAAAATCATATTGGGACAGGATATGCTCAGCAGCAGCCGGCGTGATTTTGGAGCCCGGACGGTTGAACAGAGCATTGCGCCCCTGTTCAAGCTGTTCATCGATAACCCGAAAGCTCTGCGCCCCCTCATCGACCGTCAGCTTATAGATGACCCGTGCAAAATCCTCACGCAGTTTCGCATAGGCGGCCTTACCCTCCGCCACACAATGCACCGGGACCGCTGGCGGAATCAGCCGCGGAAAATACTCCCGGAAGAACTCATACGTCTTCCACTTATCATCCAGTACTGCCATAAGCTCTGCCTTGTCCCCCGCCAAAAGCCTTACACCCTGCGCCGCAAATCTTGAGCGGTTCGCGGCAAGAACGGTCAGTCCGCGTCTCGGCACAAAAATATCAATCGCATGCTCCCGGCAGAACTGAAGACAGAATTCCACATAGGCATTCTCTTCCAAAGCAGGCTCCGCGTACCATTCATCGCAAGCCTGCCGGTAAATTGCCCGGACATTCTCATTTGAGCCCACGAATACGGCTTCCGGTGTTCCCTCACGCATCATACGGATCAAATGATATGCGGTACTGAACCAATGATTGAACCAAATCCTCATGCCTTTTTCCCCTTCTGCTCATCACGGATCCCATATACCTCGGCCAGACAGCAAATCCGTTTCGCCCAGCGTCCATGGCATTTCACTTCGTTCATGCGTGAACCATCTGCACTTTTGGCTACGCCCAGAATCTTTGGCGACCATTCCAGAAGACGGCAGGCATCCTCATAATCCGTACAGCTTACCTGCAGGCTCTCATAAATGACCGGCAGCTGCGCCGGATGGATTGCGGTCTTGCCCACAAAACCATTCAGACGATCCAGCAGGAGCTCCTGCTGCAGCCCGTCTGCCCACTCGCCCTGACGGTCCGTGCCGAAATATTCCCAGACCGGACCGGACACCACAAAATCCAGCGAAAAAACGTTCAGAATATCCATGAGAATATCACGAATGATGCCAATATCATAGATTGTCTGATGCACAGAACGACGCAGTCCATAGAGATTGCTGAAATCATTGCCGCCGACGCGGACATTCAGCACATACTCCTTCACCTGCAAAAGCTTCGCACGAATAGCATACAGTGTTTCCATGCGCGTGCTTCTTTCTGCAATCATCCGGCTTTCCAGGATAGGCATGATATAAAGCGGCCGGATGCGTCCTTCATTGAAGCGTTGGATGAGCCTGAGGTATTCATCCGCATTCGACAAATCAAATTTAGGCAGGATATAGCCGGTAAGCAATTCCTCTACATCCGCAAAATCCTCATGCAGGCGCTCAAGATGTTCCGGCGTGCGGATCCGCACAAACAGGAGCGGCAATTCCTGCGTCTTCCTGTCCGCTGCTTTCACTTCACGCAGCGACTCATGCAGCGAAGCCTCTGCCTTCAGCAGGGCATCATCCCGGATTGAGTCCTCCAGGCAGAATGCCACAGCCGTCAGGCCGGGATACGGCTCTTCGGCAAGCATATGTGCAATCCCTGCATGTCCGGCCGGCGTATATAAGAGCCCCCCCAAGCGGTAAGGCAACGTGTCCCTTGAATACTTTTCCATCAAAAAATTCCCCCTCCTGCGGTCAGTCCTCTACCTCTACGCCATAATCCTCACACAATTTACGAATGCCATCGACATAGCCGGCTCCTACAATCTTCAACTTCCAGATTCCCTGATAACGATAAAGTTCCAACGCCAATATACTCTTTTCCTGTGACAGACCTTCCATCGCATAACGATAGATTTCCTGTCTGCCGCGATAAATATGCACAACCGGTTCCCCCAGCTCAGAAAAATCCATCCTGGGATTCCCTTCATAGATTGCATAGCACAAGGCAATCCGCTCTGTTTCGGCAGACACGCTGCCCAGGGACACTGCCGCCAGCGGACGATTTTCCTCAACAGAAACCTTTACTGCATGATCATCAGACTCATGGTTGCCAAAAAAAACCAATCCCGTATCACCACGGACCTTATGGTCTGCCCCAAGACAAAATGCATAAACATCCAGATCAGCTGCGCGTGATGCGTTCGCGTACGTCAGCAGGATATACAGTTCCTCATCGGCACCCTCCGGAAGCTCGGCACGCTGCCCCCGCTGAAGAAGCTTTACCGCCGCGCCTGCCCCTACCGGATCCGGGCAGAGCACAGATACCGGCGGCACAGCAGTTTGGGCCAGCCGTGCCGCATCCGATGAATCTGCTGCATCCGGCTGCTGCGATGCCCCATACAGCAGCTCACCTTCCTGATGGCACTGTGCACCGTTTTTTGCACGCCCCGTCACATAAATCCTGCGGCGTACGATAGAATCCAAAAAAATCTCCCCATAGAGTGTCGTACCATCTTTCAATTCTTCCGTCCGGAGCAGCAGCTGTGTTGTTCCTGCCTGCACCTCCTGCGGCTGCAGGCTGATTCCCGTTATCGTGCTCATGATCGTGGCAGGGGCCCCGGCCACGATCTGCAGGGAAAAGACATTTTCCGCCTCTGCTGCAAATTCCCCCAAAGGAATGATTGCCGGCAGCTGCCAGTTGGCATTTTCCCTAGGAAATCCTTCCAGGCTGCCATTTACGGCTACATGTTCAAGCACAGTATCTCCTGCTGCAGAACGAATGGTTACACGATCTGCAGCCGACAGATTCCTGCCGGTAATCTCCACGCGCAGATTCTTCACCACAATTCCCGGGACATCTGCACATAATACCGGCCCGGCAGCTGCCCAGAGCGTTGCTCCCTGTCCGTCTACGATACAGGAGCGGTGAATACGCAGCGGCCCCTCATATTCTCCCGCAGGCAAAGAAAATACCTCCTGCGTACATTGATCGAATTGTTCCTGGATTGTCATCACATTTACTACCTCATAAAATCATTTCCGTACAGCGGAAAAAAGCAGAGAATTCTCATCCCTGCTTTGCCAAACCTTATTCCAATCGTTATACGTTAACGCCAAAGCTCTGGCACAAAGCCTTCAGTCCGCCCTGATAACCAGCTCCTACTGCGTTGAACTTCCATTCCGAGCCATGACGATAAAGCTCACAGATGACCAAAGCCGTCTCAACCGAGAACTCTTCGCCAAGATCGAACTTCAGGACCTCTGTCCCCTTCATATCTTCTGCATTGGCCTGACGTGCCACACGTACATACGCATTGGAAACCTGTCCGAAATTCTGATGGCGTTCCGGTGCATCATAGATTGTAACGGTGATCGCAATCTTGTCGATATCCGCCGGAACCTTGGAGAAGTCAATGAGCAGTACCTCATCATCGCCTTCACCTTCACCCGTGAGATTATCGCCCGTATGGGTAACGGAGCCATCCTGGCTTTTCAGATTGCCATAAAAGATGAAATCCTCATCCTTGCGCACCTTGCCATTGCTGCCTAACAGAAATGCCGAAGCGTCCAGATCAAAATCTGCGCCGCCATCATATTTATTCGTATCCCAGCCCAAGCCGATCAACGCATACTGCATACCCTTATCAAGACTTACTCTTTGCCCCTTAGAAAGATTGACTCCCATTTGAACTTCCTCCCTGTTTATTGAAATCTGGTTGCCAAAGAACCAATATCATTGTCCTGTGTAGCCTGTCCGATTGCATTGAATTTCCATTGCCCTTTATACCGATAGATCTCGCCAAACACCATGGCGGTCATCTGATCGTAGCTCTCCGACAAATTATACCGGCACATCTCCTTGCCGCTCTCACCATCGCAAATACGGATGAACGCATTCTTCACCATGCCAAAATGCTGTTTGCGCTGCATCGCCTCGTAGATATTGACAACAAAAACGATCTTGTTATACTTCTCCGGCAGGGCGCCAAGATCGACAAAAATCTGCTCATCGTCGCCATCGCCTTCACCCGTCAGGTTATCGCCCATATGACGCACAGCTCCGCTTTTATGCTTCAGATTATGGAAATAAACCACATCGTCTTTGCTGGACAGCTTGTCATTGATGCAGACAAATGCACTTGCATCACAGTCAATATCCGGTGTGCTCGAGAAAAAGAAGCCATGCTTCTGCTCAACTGCATCCCAGCCCAAGCCGACCATGACCTTATGCAGATCTCCGCCGCCTTCCTTGCGGAGCTCTACCTTCTGGCCCTTCTGTAAATTTACTGACATAACTTGCACCTCACTTAGTGTTCAAGGAAGACCTCCTGCCCGGGCAGGAAGCCTTCCTCGTTTATCCTTCAATCACTGCTTCGCGTAGGGATCATGCTGCGGATCCAGCCTTCAAAGGCTCCGGGGTTTCTCGTCTGGATCAATACGACGCCTGGTCCCTTGAACCGGCAGACCAGCCCCTCTCCCGAAGTAAAGCTGGAAATCCAGCCTGCGGAAGCCTTCCTGATTTCATACTGCATATAGTCCGGCCAGGCCACAAGATGCCCGTTATCAATGATCATCTCTTCTCCATCCGGAATATTCACTGCATGGATTGCACCATAGCTGCTCAGGAAAACAGTTCCCTTGCCGGAAATATTCACGATGAAAAAGCCTTCGCCGGAAAATAGTCCCTTGCTCAGGTTCTGCATCTTCGTGTCCACTTTGATGCCCTGCGTCGCCGCCAGAAAACCATCCTTTTGCACGCGAAGATTATAGCTTCCATCAAGATCCACATCCACGATGCCGCCAGGCAGTGCATGTGCGAAAAGCACATAGCCCGGCCCCCGCTTTGCCGTCAGTTCCTGGAAAAAGAATTTTTCTCCTGCCAGAAAGCTCCGCGCCAGCCCGGAAAGGATGCCGCCCTCCATTTTTCCTTCTACATCAAGCGTTGGTGACATCGCCACCATGGCATCCGATTCTGCTTTGATGCTTTCCCCCTGCTCCAGATCGCAGCGTACCAAAGGGAATGCATCCTGATACAGAATTTCATATTTCATGGATTTTCCTCACTTTCTGCCTGTAACCCGGCGCAGCTCCCTGCTCAGACGTTGACACCGAAATTCTTGCAAAGTGCTCCCAAACCGCCCTGGAATCCACTCCCAATGGCATTGAATTTCCATTCTGTCCCATGACGATAAATCTCAGCAACTACAACAGCAGTTTCCACCGAGAAATCCTCACCAAGATCGTAACGGATAAGTTCCTTATTGTTCGTCTCATCAAGGACACGAATATACGCATTCGAAACCTGTCCGAAATTCTGCTTACGCGTCTCAGCATCATAGATGGTAACCGTGAAATCTACTTTCTGAACAGCTGCCGGAATCTGAGCAAGGTCGACTTTGATCTGCTCATCATCGCCTTCACCTTCACCCGTCAGGTTATCGCCCATATGCTCTACGGAACCAGACGCATGTTTGAGATTGCCATAGAAAACGAAATCTGCATCTGATGCAGTTTTTCCATTCTCTCCCAATAAAAATGCTGCTGCATCCAGATCGAAGTCCGTGCCGCCATCATACTTATTGACGTCCCAGCCCAAACCGATGACGATTTTCTTCAAACCAGCATTTCCCTTCGTGAGATCCACTTTCTGTCCTTTTTGTAAACTTACTGCCATAGTAAAACCCTCCTTTTTTCATACAAAAAATTCATCTATGCCTGGATGCAGACTGTG
Organism: uncultured Selenomonadaceae bacterium; assembly: GCA_964611665.1. Classification (GTDB taxonomy): domain Bacteria; phylum Bacillota; class Negativicutes; order Selenomonadales; family Selenomonadaceae; genus CAZTAP01. The sequence continues at coordinate 11,817 of CAZTAP010000028.1, forward strand.
CATCCGGCTGATTGGTCAGCGGCATAAAGCCGCAGGATACCCTATTTCTTATTGCCGCAAATGCACTTGCGGATCAGGTCTACCGGAATGATTGTAACGGCCATGAGCAGCACAAACGCCCACTCAGAAACGGTCATCCCATAGCAGCGCAGCACCTCGCCGCCCAGATAGGTCATACCGATCTGCACAGCCGTGATGATTGCCATGACTTCCAAAAAGCCCTTGTTCTGCGTAATATGATCGAACAGATTCAGCTTCTCTGTGCGCGCGTTGAACGCATTGAACACCGCGAGCATAATGAAGAACGCAAAATATCCCGTAAGCAGATACAAATTATCTTCCGATGGACGGAAATGACTTGCAGCAAAGCTGCTCAGGATGAACATCAGGCTTAAGACGAAGCTCCATAAGGATCCCGTGAGAATGGAGCTCCACATGAGCGGGCTCACAATCTGCTCGTCACGGCGTTTCGGCTTTTCTTCCATATAGCGCTGCAGGGCCGGTTCTCCGCCGAAAGCAAGTGCAGCCAGCGTGTCCATGACAAGGTTTACCCAAAGGATCTGCGTGATCGACAATGGATTCTCAAACCCGAGCAAAGGCGCTACAAAGGAAATCAGCACTGCACCCACGTTGATGGTCAGCTGGAAAATGATGAACTTACGGATACTGTTGAAAATCGTACGCCCATAAAGGATAGCCTTTTCGATGGACGAGAAATTATCGTCCAAAATGACGATCTCACTGGCCTCTTTGGCAACTTCCGTGCCGCCGCCCATCGCAAAGCCGACATCTGCCTGCTTCAATGCAGGGGAATCATTGACCCCGTCGCCAGTCATGCCTACAACGAGGTTCAGCTCCTGTGCGAGCCGGACAAGACGGCTCTTATCGCTCGGCAGAGCACGCGATACCACCGCAAGCTTCGGCAGCTGCCGCTTGACCTCTTCATCCGACAGCGCACTGAGCTCATCCGAGGTAAGCGCAACATCGTCCGCATTGCGGATGATGCCTGCCTCCCGTGCAATAGCCATTGCAGTATCCTTACGGTCGCCTGTGATCATCACAACCTGTACGCCTGCACGCTGTACCTGATGGATTGCCTCGACGGCATCTTCACGTACATCATCACGTATGCCAAGCACGCCGACAAGGGTCCAGGTATTTTCCTGCAGCGCATTCTCCTGCAGGCCATCCTCGGAAACCGCTAAGGCCAGTACACGGATTGCACGGCTGGCAAGCTCATCGATTTTGCGGCTCACCGCATTCTCTCCAGCCGCTAACGGCTGTTTATTTCCATCGGCATCATAGAAGCTCTCACAACGCGCAAGAATCTTTTCTGGTGCTCCCTTCATCAGGGTCAGTTCATAGGCACCGCTCACATGGGCCGCGGAATATTTGTCCTTGCTGTTGAACGGCAGGCTGTCCGTGACCTTCACCTCAGGCAGAGGCCCTGCACTGCCTGCAGCATAGCCAAGCACAGCACGGTCCGTCATATTCCCGCCTACGATCTGCTGCTTCTCTCCCTCACCTGAAATGACTGCACTCGTATTATAGCGGATGCTCAGCTGAACAAGCTCCTGCAATTTTTGGGAAATCTTCGCAAAGGCACCATAAGACTGCCCATTGCCATCGACAAAGTCCACAACCTCAAGCTGTCCCTTGGTAATCGTCCCGGTCTTATCACTGAACAACAGGTTCAGGCTGCCGGCCGTCTCGATGCCCGCAATCTTGCGGACCAGCACGTTATCCTTCAGCATTTTGCTCATATTCTGTGCAGAAACGATCGCAATCATCAGCGGCAGTCCCTCCGGCACCGCCATGACAATGATGATGACCGCAAGCATGACAGCCTCGACCGCATCGCCCAGAACCGTCATCCAATTGCTGCAATACGCAAGGATGCGCACCATATCGAAGCCATTATGAATGACAATGCGCTGGAACATATATGCTGCAGCAACCGCAACACCGCCAAAATAACCGAATTTGCTGATCTGCTGCGCGAGTTTCCCCAGCTTGAGCTTGAGCGGCGTATCGCGCTCTACATCTACCTGAAGTTCGCTCGCGATCTTGCCATAAACTGATTTTTCACCGACCTTCGTTACCTGCATGACCGCATTGCCGGAGCAGACGACTGAGCCGCGGAAAACCGAACAGCGATCAAGGAAATCGACCGCTGCATCCTCGTCGGGCATTGCCTCGCCCTCTTCAAGTGCATACTTGCGCGCTTCCTTGGCCTCACCATTCAGTACCGACTGATCCACCTGGATCGTGCCATCGACCAGCACGCCATCTGCCGGTGTCTTATCTCCCGTCTGCAGCAGTATGCAGTCGCCGACAACGATCTGATCGATTGATTCCTCCACGATCGTATCGTTCCGATAAATCTTGCAGAGGATCTGTGAGGCTTCTGCCTGCAGTTTCTGAAAAGCGTTTTCATTCTTGTATTCCGATAACGTGGACACAAACGTGGCAAGAATGACCGCCATCGCAATTCCTACCGATTCATACCATTCGGACTGCCCCAAAAACGCCAGCACAATATTGATGAGCAGTGCCACACAAAGGATTTTGATCATCGGATCCTCAAAGTTTCCTTTGAGTTTGTCCATAAATCCTTCGACCTGACGCTCAGCCAGTGCATTTGTTCCATACTTCTCACGAGATTCACGTACTTGCTCATCATTCAAACCCAAAAATTTCATATTTGCCAAAATTCCTTTCCCTTTACCTGTAGATTGGTCCGGTGCCTCAATGACCGACACTGACCTCAACCAAAAATCCTCTTTCTTCCTCTGATGCCCGGAACACAGCTCCATCCGTGAGAGCAACCGCTCCTCTGACCGGAACCAGGCTGCCCCGCGGCGACATCATGCCATGAACGGCATGGTTCACCAGGAACCAGCGGCCTTCTGACTTGCAGACATAGGCCTGCAGGCTTCGTTCCGCTTTCTCGTCCGGAAACACATTGGAAAGAATATGCCACTTCATCAATGGCATACGATCATAGACGACAACCATGCCCGAATCCACCCATTGTCCCTGACGGCCGCGCCAGGCAGACTTCATATGCAGGCACACTACATCATCTGTCCGCAGAGACGTACCGCAGAACGGGCAGACCGGATGCTTCGGATCATGCAGGACAAACCAGCCTGCCGTACAATCCGGATTGCTGCAGGGATGCAGCAGATCCCAGGTCTTTACCAGTCCCTTTTCCCAATCCAGAGCAGTCGGCCGTTCATTCGGATGATGCAGGCCATCGACAAAGGCCTGCCGGAAAAGCTCCTCCAGATAAGGGCCGAGATCCTTTGTCGTAACATGGAGATCCTGCGGACGGTTCGACTGATCCGTCGGATGTTCAATAAACGTTGCCCGCGGGCCAAGCGCCAGGAAATCATCTTCCTCCGAAGATTCTTTCGAATAAATCTTCGGCCCGATCAGCGGATGACGCATCAGCAGATACTCATAAATAAGCACCGCAAGCGCATGCAGGTCCGTGTGGACATTAGGAAGCTCACGCCGCGGGTCGCCAAACGGAAGTTCCATCGTAGTAAGCACCTCCGGGGCAATATAGCCTCTTGTGCCTACGACCTCCGGCGGAAACAATCCCGGCACCACCAGCGAATCGATATCGATGACAATGCTGCTGCCGCTTTTCGGATCAATCAATACATTATTGTTGGACAGATCCGAATGTGCCAGACCAGCCTGATGCATGCGCCGGATAGCACGTGCGAGCGAAATGGACAGTTCCAGCATATGCTGGAAATTGCCCAGCTCAGCCTCCTCAAGATACTTACGATTCCTCGAGGTAAACCAGTTGCTCTTTTTGTCTTTGCCCTTGAGCTCCAGTACACTGGAGGCTCCTTCACCAAAGAAAAAATTCCCCGGATAAGCAGGACAGACAATGCCAAACTCCGGCGACTCCACGATGGCAACCGGCCAGCAGTACTTACCCGCAAAATACTGTGCAATCGGCCTGCTGTTGCCGCGCGCACCGCCCTCTTCTTCAGGCAGCGTCGGATTGTATTTGCCGATGATTGCTTCGATACGCTTATGGATTTCCGGATCCTGTCCGACTTTCGGATCATTAAAGAACTGGACGACATACGCCTTGTCCGGCGTAAAATACGTATACTTCATGCCTCCGCGCGGAGGATCCTCTTTTTTTACATATTGGATTGTCTGGCCATTCGTCAGCTTTGCTTCCAAAATCTCCCTCACAGCAATCCCCTCTCGTTCACATGCGCACAATTACCAAAGTGCGGTCATCGAAAGAGCCGCGCTCCACATAGTTATCCAGCCAGACTTGCAGGCGCTTGCTCGGATCCTTCAGTTCCTTTGTGGCCAGCACAGCTTCAGCGGCCGGCTGCAATACTGCAGGATCCTGCCAGAGCTTATCCAGAGGCAAAACCTCGCCGATGCGTTTTGTATACTGCAGTCCGATCTTCACCGACTGATCGTTGACCCAGGGATAGGCCTGTGGAACAAAAACCTGATCCAGCAGCATCCATTCATCCCGGGTAAGCTTGAGCCTGGTACCCTGCCCTGTCAAAGATACGGGCAGGATGCCATTGGCTGCCAGATCGAAATACAGCCGGTGCATCTGCGTTTCATTGGGAAAATAGTCATCTGCTACACCATCGGTCATCAGGAACAGCAAATCTGCCGTGCTCTTCGAAATCATCGTGCGTTTTTGCAGCTCAGCAGCCTGTGTGATTTTCGGGGAAGTCAGGAAATCCGTCTCTCCGGAAAAGTCGCCGCTGTCCGGCACTCCCATGAGCTTCACCGATGTTTCGAAAGGAGCACCTGTATCCAGCAGCGCAAGCATGCCATCGCCAATCTGGCAGGTGATCACGATCTTCTCCCGTTTCTCATTCTGCAGCGGTACAAGCAAGGCAAGCAGAAATGTCCCTGCAAAATCCGTAAAAACCGGTGCCCTGCCCAAAAGCTTTGTATAAACAGGATCTACAAGGCATTCGCCAAAAGCATTCTCTACGCTCTTATAGGCGGCCATGACTGCCTTCTGTACGAGAACTGCCAGGATTCCACAGGCCCTGCGGCATTCTGCGGAAGCAATATCCATCGCAAGCTCCCTGCGCAGCCCGGTATGTGACGAAAGCATCTCCTTCAGGCCTGCCTGCAGGCTTTTGACCCCCGCTCTGCAGGCCTGTCTTGCTCCGATGCGGGACAATCTCCTGGAGCCCGCACCATCTGACACAGCTGCTGCAACAATATCCCCATCATGGCCGACCTCATACCAGTCATCGCAGTTCGTACCTTCATGTTTATGTTTTTTCCCCCGGACCCTGGCTGCAATCACCTTGCTGCCCGGAAAATCGTACAGATGATGACGGTATTCCGGAAACGGATCCGGCTGGTCCTGCGGCACAGGAATATATTTCCAAAGAGAAGCCGTATGCTCGGTGACTGCATCATTGGACAGCGGCTTTGCTGCATTCAGCACAGGCTGCGCCCCGGCTTCTTCCTGCGGCAGCTGCTCAGTCCTTTCCTCCGCTTCGGCAGACTTATCCATCACGGTGTCATCTGCCTTCGTTTCCCCGGCTTTGCCGGTCTCCGCCGCCTGGAATTTCGGCACGGGAATCTCTACGCATTCCTGACTGAGCACAACATTCTCCGCTTTCAGCACATTTTCCGACAAAGGCCTTACCGGCCCCGCTAAAAGCACAGGAGCAGCCTGCACTGCATCTTTTCGCAGATTGACCTTTTCTTTCTCATCCTTCTCTGTTTCCAAAGTTTCTTCTGGTCTAAAATCAGACATAAAGCCTCTCCTCAGCTCTCTACTTCAGCATTACGGCACAATGACAAACCCCTCCGGCGGAGGCGGGAGCTTCACAGCCGTGCCCGGCTTCGCATCGACACTCTTGGACGAAAGCTTGATGGAACCAGATACCCAGGCAAAGAATTTCGCCATATCCCCGGCAGACAGCGTGTTCATCATCAGTACGCTCTCCGTAACCTGCTTCAGATAGGTCGTATCCGCATTCGATCCGGCAGCGCAGGCAATGATATTCGCCGTCTTCACTTTCTTCAGGTTCTCTGCTGCCCTATGGAATGTCTCGATATCCGTTGGGGAACCATCCGTAAGGATGAATACCAGCGGCTTCCAATCGCCCTTCTGCGTATCCGTAGACTTGCGCACTTCATTCTTGATGCAGTCAGCCAATACGTTCAGCGCGCCGCCAAGAGCTGTAGCACCGCCGGCAGAAATCTGCGGCTCCTTGAACAGCATAAGCTCCGTAAGCGGAATGATCTGCTGTGCCTGACTGTTGAAGGTGATCACCGAAAGATATGCTGTCTCCAGTGCCTGCGGATCTCCCTTGAGCTCGGACAGCAGCGCCTTTACGCCCTGTTTCACTGCTTCAATCGGCTCTCCCATCATTGAACCGGAACAATCCAGCAGCATATACACTGGAAGTCTGCGTGTAAATTCTGTCATATTCGAAACCTCTTTTCCTTCTTCTGCTTTCTCCTCAAACTGCTCTGCATGTATAGATACTGAGGACGAAATGCGGAAATCCGTGTCAAAATCCTGTACGACAAGCTTTGATACCTTAATGACGAGATCCGGCGGCATATTTTTGTCTTTCATCTGGAAAAACTGCATCAGCCGCGGTGTGATAAGCTTGTTCACCAAAAGATATTCCTTGGTCTTGTCATGCATGAAAAAAATGAACAAAAACGCGGTAAACTGAACCCATCGCATAACATAGGCACCGTTTTCAATCCTTGAAATGCGTTCTTTGGATATACCGCTCAACCTGGCCAGATCCTCCTGCGTAGCTGCCAGGAGCTGACGAAGCTGTTTCAGGTGCCTGCCCAGCAATACACATCGCTTTTCTTTCTCATCCATGTTGAGCTGAAGCACGACTCATCCCCCTCATTCCTGAAAACATGTCAAAATGACATACTTTGTTTTCATTTAATCATATTGTACACCTCTCATTTCCCAATGGCAAGCATAATCTAAGGATACATAGCAAAGGATAGAAGAATTTTCTCAATATATTTCAAAAGAAAAGAGGAAGCACCTGCAAACCAGTGCTTCCTCCCGCTGTTATTTGTAATACCGGATGCCAGCCTCAAAGAGCTGCTGATCCTTATCGCCTGGTACATTCAGGCAGACATTCTCACCAATGCGCTCCGAGTGCCCCATTTTGCCGAGCACACGGCCATCCGGGCTGGTGATTCCCTCGATTGCCTGCACCGAACCGTTCGGATTGAACGGAATCGTCAGCGCCGGATTGCCCGCATGATCGACATACTGCGTGGCGATCTGGCCGCGGATACGCAGTTTCGCAATGATTTCCTGATCTGCGACGAAACGTCCCTCACCATGCGATACCGCGATGGTATGGATATCTCCGACCTTCACATTATTGAACCAGGGTGAAAGGTTCGAAACGACTTTCGTTTCTACCATGCAGGAAACATGGCGGCCGATCTGATTATGCGTCAGTGTCGGTGAATCATCCGCAAGATCACGAATTTCACCATAAGGAACAAGGCCAAGCTTGATGAGCGCCTGGAAACCATTGCAGATACCAAGCATAAGGCCATCCCGCTTCTTCAGGAGGCTCATGACCTCCTCACGGATGCGCGGATTGCGGAACATCGCTGCAATGAACTTGCCCGAGCCATCCGGCTCATCACCGCCGCTGAAGCCGCCCGGCAGCATGACGATCTGCGCCTTGCGGATGCCCTTCACGATGCGGTCCACCGTATCCTCAACCGCCTGCGGCGTGAGATTGCGTACAACCGCAGTCTCTACCTCACCGCCGGCACGTTCAAAAGCACGTGCGGAGTCATACTCGCAGTTCGTACCAGGGAATACCGGGATGAAGATGCGCGGTCTGGCGATCTGTGCCTTGGCCGTAATCCGGCTGCCCTGCGTATAAGGAACCGTAACCGCCTTGGCCTTGGCGCTGACCTTGGTCATCGTCGGGAAAATCCGTTCCAGCGGTGTCGTATAAGCCTTTTCTGCTTCAGCCAGGCTTACAGCGGACGGCCCGCAGACAATACTGCCCACATTCGTCGTAGTGCCGAGCTCATAGCAGCCTGTACCAGCCAATACTTCTGCCACATTGGCATTCTCAGCCACCTCCAGCAGGATCGTACCATAATCCGGCTGGAAAAGCTCCTCACGCTTCAGGAACTTGCTGAAGGTAAAGCCGATTTCATTGCCCAGGCACATCTTGGTGACCGCTGCTGCGATGCCGCCCATGCCCACGCTCTGCGCAGCAAAGACCTTCTTGCTCGCGATGAGTGCACTGATCTGCGCGAAGTTATGTCTGAGCTTCGCAAAGACTGGCATATCGTACTCATCCTTCGGTGCCGGAACAGCATAAACCTTGTTGCCCACGAACTTGAATTCCGGCGAAACCGCATTGTCCGCCTTCATCACATCGACAGCAAAAGCCGTAAGCGTCGGTGGTACCGTAATATCCTCAAATGTGCCCGACATGGAATCCTTGCCGCCAATGGCCGGAATGCCCAGCTCATGCTGCGCGCAAAGCGCACCGAGCAGCGCACTGAACGGACGGCCCCATTTCTTCGGATCCTTGCCAAGGCTCTCGAAATACTCCTGGAAGGTCAGGCGGATCTTGTCCGCACGTCCGCCCAAAGCCACCATCTTTGCTGCAGCTTCGACAACAGCATAAACAGAGCCATGGAACGGACTCCACTCCATGAAGTACGGATTGAACCCAAACGTCATCGCCGTAGCAGTCGTCGTCTCCGCACCAAGCACCGGAAGCTTCGCAACCATACCCTCAGCCGGAGTGAGCTGCTTCTTTCCGCCAAACGGCATGAGCACCGTATTGCCGCCGATGGTCGAATCAAAGCGCTCAGCAAGCCCCTTCTGGCTGCACACATTGAGATCCCTGAGATTCGCGAGCCAGGCTGCTTCCGTATCACGGCCGCAGTCAGCAACCGCCTTCGGCACCTCATGCAGATAGCGGTTTTTCTCATCCGGGCAGGCAATCTCCGCCGTGACATGCTGGCGCACACCATTCGTATCGAGGAACGCGCGCGTCATGCTTACGATTTCCCTGCCGCGCCACTTCATGAGCAGACGCGGTTCTGCCGTTACCACAGCAACCTTCGCAGCTTCGAGATTTTCCTCGTCGGCATACCGGACAAAAGCTTCAAAATCATCCGGACGGATGACTACCGCCATACGCTCCTGCGACTCCGAAATCGCCAGCTCCGTGCCGTCAAGCCCCTCATACTTCTTTTTTACTGCATCCAGATCAATGACCAGACCATCCGAAAGCTCACCGATTGCAACGGCTACACCGCCTGCACCGAAGTCATTGCAGCGTTTGATCATACGGCTTACCGACGGATTGCGGAACAAACGCTGGATCTTGCGCTCGGTCGGCGGATTGCCCTTCTGTACTTCAGCGCCGCAGGTAGCAAGCGACTCTTCCGTATGTTCCTTGGACGAGCCCGTTGCGCCGCCGCATCCATCGCGGCCGGTACGCCCGCCCACGAGTACGATGAAATCATCCGGAGCCGGAACTTCACGTACCACATTGACCTTCGGCGCTGCCGCGATGACTGCACCGATTTCCATGCGCTTTGCCATGAAGCCTTCATGATAGACTTCATGCACCTGACCAGTTGCGAGACCGATCTGATTGCCATAGGCGCTGTAGCCTGCTGCTGCCCCGAGCGTAATCTTCTTCTGCGGCAGCTTGCCCGGTATCGTCTCAGAGATCTTGCGGCGCGGATCCGCGGCTCCAGTCACGCGCATTGCCTGATAGACATAAGAACGTCCGGAAAGCGGATCACGGATTGCCCCGCCCAGACAGGTAGCAGCCCCACCGAACGGCTCGATCTCCGTCGGATGGTTATGCGTCTCGTTCTTGAACATCACGAGCCA
>CAZTAP010000029.1:0-21396 GCA_964611665.1 uncultured Selenomonadaceae bacterium
GAATGATTTCGCTTTGCGAAATCCTGCACAATATTGTTATAAGCGTATGATCCTGCGGCATGATCATACGCTTATTTTTGCAGCAGGGATAATCTAAACTTAACATTTCATTAACAGAATCTGGGAAAATCCATGCTATAGTGTTGTTAAAACCAAAGAGGAGTGGTTACAGCATGAAAGTAATGGGCAAGCATAAGCAATTGGCAATTTGTATCGCAGCGGCACTTTGCGCGGCGTCTACAGGATTTGCGGCGACGAGTCATTGGAATGATGCATCGGCAACGCCGCAGGCGGAAACGCAGACGGCTGTGGGGACTGCTGACTGGCAGCAGTGGAAAACTGCCTGGGAAAAGATCCGTACCGACTATGAACAGGTGTCCATGGCTCCGGGCAAGGACAGTTCCTGTCTGAATTTTGGCTGGTATTCCAGAGAACAGGCAGAAAAAGCTGAGGTGCGCATTGCAAAAACACAGGATATGAAGGCAGCAAAGACCTTCCATGGGACATCACAGACCGGTACGGTAATCGATGGCACAACCTATTTTACGAATAAGGTCGAGGTCAGCGGCTTACAATCGGGCCAGAGCTATTGGTATCAGGTAAAACTGGATGGAAAATGGCAGCAGGCACATGAAGTAAAGACGGGCAATCCGGATGATTTTTCCTTTATGTATGTGGGAGATCCGCAGATCGGTGCTTCGAGCGGCCAGACTTCAGCAGAAGGCAATAAGCAGGATGGTGAGCTCGCAGCCCGCAATGACGCTTATAATTGGAATAAAACCTTGAATTCCGCACTTGCACAGCATCCGGAAATCAATTTTCTGGTTTCGCCGGGCGATCAGATCAATGAACCGGCAGCAAAGCAGGACAATGAAAAAATCAGACTGCAGGAAACGCAGTATGCGGGATATCTTTCCGCTGCAGCGCTGCGTTCTTTGCCGGAGGCTTCGAGCATCGGCAATCATGACAGCATGACCCGCGGCTATCAGAACCATTTCAATGTACCGAATCCTTTTACTGAAGAAAACAGTCCGACCCAGGCTGGACATGGCTATTATTATACGTATGGCAAGGCTCTGTTCATTGTCATCAATGCAAACAATTACAATGCGGCAGACCACAAGGCATTGATCGAAAAGGCCGTCAAGGCACATCCTGACGCGAAATGGCGGATTGTTGTCATGCATCAGGATATCTATGGCAGCGGCCTGGACCATTCGGATTCGGATGGCATCCTGCTGCGCACACAGCTCACGCCGATTTATGATGCGAATAAAATCGACGTAGTGCTGCAGGGCCATGATCATACTTATGCACGTACCTATCAGCTGAGCAGCGATGGCAGGCAGCATGCTGATTTCCAGGAATATAAGGCGGCTGGACAGAGCGGTCAGCAGCATGGTCTTCTGGATGCAGCGCTGAAGGATGAGGCTGTTCATGCAGACTATACAGCGAAGAATCAGTGCTATACGATTGCTGACATGAATCAGGGGACTCTGGTCAATCCGAAGGGTGTATTCTATATGTCCTCGAATTCCGCAACCGGTTCAAAATATTATGAGCTTCTGCCGCAGCAGCAGGATTACATCGCGGCACGCAGTCAAAACTGGCGGCCGACTTACTCAGTCATTCACATTACAGCGGACAAATTCAGTATAGATACCTATGATGCAGAGACTGGCACGGCAATTGACCAAACGTATCGTATCATCAAAAGATAATCGATAAGGAAAAATGGCTGCTGCGGCGGCCATTTTTGCTGGGAGGCAGGAAAATGAAAAAAAGATCTGCAGGGATTTACGCGATGCGGCTGCTTCGCCTGCTGCTGGCTGCAGTTGTGGGTGTCAGCATGTATTTTTACAGCCAGGTTGAACGTCCGGTGCTGGTCAATACAGAAGGAAGAGCCTTTATACAGGCCGAGGTCACAAAGGTATTGCAGGACAATCAACAGGAAAATGGCAGCCGCATCGGAGATCAGCTTGTACAGGTACGACTGACGACGGGGGAGAGAAAAGGGGAACTATTGCAGGCGAATTGCCCAAATGGCATGCTTTTTGGAGCGGTCTGTGAGCCTGGCAGCCATGTCGTGCTGATCCTGAGCCAGGCTGGCGGCATGGACAGCTGTACCGTGTACAGTCTGGACCGTACCATTCCTGTACTGGCTTTTGTCAGCTTGTTTTTCTTGCTGCTCTGTCTTGTGGGCGGAGAAAAGGGAGTGCGTTCGGCATTGGCATTGCTTGTCACGTTTGGCTGCTTTTTCCTGCTGTTTTTCCCGATGCTCCTGCGCGGAAATCCACCAGTCTATGCAGCTGTGCTGACTTCTCTGGTCATTGTAGCTGCCACGCTTTATCTTATTCATGGCTGGAGCCATAAAGCACTGGCAGCAGGCTCTGCCGCTTTTGGCGGCGTTGTCCTGGCTGGAGCAGCTGCCCTGCTCTTCGGTCATGCTGCAGGTCTGTCCGGCTATAACGTATCGAATATCGAGGCGCTGCTTTTCGTTGCCCAAAACACCTCCATTGATGTCGGACAGCTGCTCTTTGCAGGCATTCTGTTCGCAAGTCTGGGGGCGGTGCTGGATATCGCGATGGACGTGACGTCAGCCGTTGATGAAATCCATCGCCGTACGCCGGAACTGCAGGCGAAGGATTTGTTCCAAAGCGGCATGAATGTGGGACGTGATGTCATGGGCACGATGTCAGCAACGCTGATCCTGGCCTTTTTCGGTGGCTCGCTTGGGGTCTGGGTACTGGACTATGCGTACAATCTGCCCTGGCTGCAGCTGCTGAATTCCAATGCGATTGGTATAGAAATCATGCAGGGATTGTCCGGCAGCTTCGGGGTGATTCTGACTGTGCCGCTGGCAGCCGGCATATCTGCCGGACTTGCGAAAAGACAGGGGCTGACAAAAGAAGAGCAGACAGCTGATTGGCAGCAGAGGTCGGATTTTTCATGTATACATGAAAAATCACTAGACAAGCCGAATTTGTTGTGATATCATATGCCTTGTAAGAAAGTTAAAGACATGGCGATGTTGCCATATGATACTGTTTGCTGTTTCACAGTTCGCTGTGCATTTGCGGGCAGATGGTCATATGGTCTTTTTTGTTGCCAAAAATCAACATCTTAACATGAAAAATATGAAAAAGGGTGGTACAAAAAATGGAAGATTTATTGTATGTGATTCCTGCAAACTCCTCGAAAGAAGATATCCTCAGCACGTTGAAGGATCATCCGGAAATCAAGTTCGTTTCCCTGGTCGGTGTCGATCTCGCTGGTAACGATACGGATGAAAAGATTCCAATGCGTATTTTCCTTAAGGATATTGATGATTTTTATGCTGGTACAGCGATTCAGACAGATGGTTCCTCCGTTGTGCTCACAGGCATTGCTACACTGAACAATGCAAAGGTTGATATGCCAATCGATTCAAGTGTCAACTGGTTCGTTGATTACAATTTCGAGCATTTTGATGAAGATACGGAAAAGCCAATCGGTACCCTGCGTATTCCGGCTTTCCTGATCCATGAAGGCAAACGCGTGGATTCCCGTGCAGTACTCAAGGATACGCTTGATTATGTCAAGAAGGAAATGCTCGATCTCTTCAAAAAGCATCCTTCCATGTCAGGTCTTGAGCATATCAATGGCGCTGATGTCGCTGATATTCAGTTCACGTCCGCAACAGAGCTCGAGCTTTGGGTAAAGACGCCGCTTGAGGAAGCAGATATCGAAGAAATGACTGCATCCCAGGTTATGCAGGAGCAGTATTGGCAGCGTACGCATGGTGCAGTCCGCACTGCACTTGAGCAGGCAGTCATTCTGCTTGACCGTTATGGTCTCAGCGTAGAAATGGGTCATAAAGAGGTCGGCGGCCTGAAGGCACAGATCGACGAGTCCGGTAACATGACGCATGTCTGCGAACAGATTGAAATCGACTGGAAATTTGCTGATGCTCTGCAGGCTGCAGATAATGAGCTTCTTGTCCGCACTCTGGTCAGAGAAGTCTTCCGCGAGAATGGCCTCGAAGTAAACTTCAAGGCAAAACCGATGATTGGTCTGGCTGGTAATGGTGAGCATACGCATATCGGCATGGCAGCTGTCATGAAGGACGGCAAATGCTATAACCTCTTTGCACCGAAAGAAATGACGAAGGATTTCATGAGCGCTGTAGGCTATGGCGCTATCATGGGTCTTTTGAAGAACTATGAAGTCATCAATCCGTTCGTATCCGCTACGAATGACTCCCTGAACCGTTTGAAGCCTGGCTTCGAGGCTCCAGTCTGCATCGTGACTTCGCTTGGTCATACGCCGCAGGTTCCGTCCCGTAACCGTACAATCCTCGCAGGTCTTATCCGCGATATCAACAATCCGTTTGCAACGCGTTTCGAGCTTCGTGCCTGCAACCCGTATTCCAACACGTATCTTGTACTGGCTGCAATTTATTCAGCTGTTATCGATGGTGTCAAGGTTGCTGCGACAAAGTCGACGGATGAGCTTCTTGCAGAGCTTTCCAAGGAAGCTGGACAGGAAGGCTTCTATCTCGAAAGAGAACGTGCATATCGCAGTGAGGATGATGTCTTCGAAGACTATTCCGATGAAGAAAGAAACCGCCTGTTTGGCGCTCCGCCGGCTACGGTTTGGGAGAACATGCAGGGCTTTGAAAACCATCCGGACAAGAAGGCTGTCATCACAGCTGGCGGCGCTCTGCGCGACCAGATCATCGATGCGTTCAAGTCGGGCGAGCTCCTGCGCTGGAAGACTGAGCTCATCAGCCGCATCATTCCGGAGAACCGTGATATCGTAAGAAAGGCGAAGGAAGTCAAGGCTGAATTCGTAACGGATCAGGATTCCTATAACTGGAACAAAATCAACGGCATTCGTTCCTATCTTGCCAAGGACAGCATTGATGAGAAGTCTCTCTTCACGCTGCTGATCAATGCACTCAATGAAGGCGACTATGCAACAGCATCTGGTCTCCAGGTTGAAATGTATGATAAGGTAGAGGAACTCAAGGCTCTCTATGACGCCTACAAAAAGAATATGATTTAATCAACGTAAACCCTAGTGTTTTCAACGGCTCGCTGGCTTTCGCAGGTTATTTGCCTACGCTTTTGCCTGCGAGCCGTTTTTTCTGATATCGTCTGTCTCATTGAAACGCTGCTGGGAATAGTTTTATGTTGCGAAATCTTGAATAATGGTGTTATAATGAACACAAAGAGACAGCTGATGTTTGGCAGCGTCGGCTCTCCTCGTAGTTACAAACTAAGTTGGAAAAGGCCGCCGCAACCGTTAGGCGGTTTTTTTCATGCCTATTTCAGCAATGAAAAGATGGTTACAATCAGAGTTGCGATAGCTATCCCAAGGGATAGTTTCTCGTAAATCGTCATCAGCACCACCTCCCTGCGAGCAGGGAAGCCGACTCATCAGCTGTCTTCAAAATCTAGTATATCATGTTCATGACCGCTTTTACAGCGGTTTTTTTGTCGTCAAAAACGGTAAAGGGATGATGCGGTCAATATATATGGTATTCTTTCCAGGGAATCTGATCGACGCGGATGGTCTTCAGGAATTCCACGATATCCCTGCGGCCATAGTAATGCGGTACACCACTGGCGTCCTGTGACATGAGGATGATGGGCATGTTGGGGAAAAAGCCGGCAATCTCACGGCGAAAAGCCGTGGCACGGGCGGTATATTGTGTGACGGAAGGGCGGACGGAAATAATGGCAAAGGTAACGCCCTGCTCGATGATGACAGCACCATGGATTGTCATGAAATTACATCCTTTCTTAAGATAATCATTATGATGAATCATAACAAATCGGGCCAAAAGTATCAATAGAAAATTTGTTCTTAAAACCTCTTGCAAGAACGACCGTTCTGTGATATTCTATAAAAAGAACGAAGGTTCCGGAAAAATCTGTTCGAAGAAAACATGTTCTTGATGGAAGAATAGAGAGGCGATTTTGATGAAGAGATTGACGGGTATTGTCTTATTTGTCGGATTCCTGGTTGCAATGGCGCCACTGCATCTTTCCAATGCATATCTGCGCAGTGGCGACTTTGAAACGATCACAGTGGGACAGAACGAGAGTGTGTGGTCGATTGCTGCACGCTATACGACGGATGCACAGCAGGCAGACAGTCTTCGTGAGGCGATTGTCGAGGTGAATGGTCTGGATGGCGAGGCGGCAATCCGTTACGGGCAGACCCTGCGTGTTCCTGTGCTGGCGAGGCAGTCTTCGGGAGCACAGCTTGCTGAAAAATAAAATCCCCTGAATTCCGGCGAATCTTTCTTGACAGGCAGAGAATATCCGCCTATAATTAAAATCAGTTTCAGATAAGAAATGTAAAGATGAAGACATGATGATGAGAAACCGTTTTGCAGAGAGAGATGCCTTGGCTGTGAGCATTTCAGACAGAGCCTCATGATTACCGCTTCGGAACAGTTTGCCCGAATCCATGATTCGTGTAGGGCAGATCGGAGAACTCTCCGTTATCAAGGCTGAGCGGCTGCTTCGGCAGCAATCAGGGTGGAACCGCGAAGTACAGCTTCGTCCCTAGTTTGGGACGAAGCTGTTTTTATTTTTTGAGGAGGTTTTAACGTGATAAAGGTAACATTGAAAGACGGTGCTGTGCGTGAAGTTGAGCAGGGCACGAGTGTACTTGATTTTGTAAAGAATTTCAGCAACAGCCTGGCTAAAAAGGTCCTGGCTGCGAAGATGGATGATAAGACGGTAGATCTTACCACAACGATGGAAAAGGACTGCAAGATCCAGTTCCTGACGTTTGAAGATGCAGACGGCCGCTGGGCACTTCGCCATACGGCATCCCATATTCTTGCTCAGGCAGTAAAACGCCTTTACAAAGACAGCAATGTTCAGCTGGCAATCGGACCGGCCATTGAGAATGGCTTCTATTATGATTTTGATATGGAAAAGCAGCTGACGGAAGACGATCTCAAGGATATCCAGAAGGAAATGGAAAAGATCGTCAAAGAGAACATCAAGCTCGAACGCAAAGAAGTCAGCCGCGCAGATGCTTTAAAGCTCTTTGCCGAAAAGGGTGAGAACTACAAGGTAGAGCTCATCAATGATCTGCCGGAGGATGCAGTGATTTCCCTCTATACACAGGGTGAATTCACGGATCTCTGCGCAGGCCCGCATGTGCTGAGCACGGGCAAGGTCAAGGCAATCAAACTGCAGAGCGTTGCAGGCGCTTACTGGCGCGGCAGTGAAAAGAACAAGATGCTGCAGCGCATCTATGGTACGGCTTTTGAAAAGAAGACGGACCTTGAAGAATATCTGCATATGCTCGAAGAAGCTGCCAAGCGTGACCATCGTAAGCTCGGCAAAGAGCTGGATATTTTCAGCCTGCATGAAGAAGGTCCGGGATTCCCGTTCTTCCATCCGAACGGCATGGTCATCCGCAATGAGCTCATCAATTACTGGCGCGAAGTTCATCGCCGTTACGACTATCAGGAAATCAAGACGCCGATGATCATGAACCGCAAGCTTTGGGAGCAGTCCGGACATTGGGCACATTATAAGGAAAACATGTACTTCACCAAGATCGATGGTGAGGATTATGCAGTAAAGCCGATGAACTGCCCTGGCGGCATGCTGGTCTACAAGTCACAGCAGCACAGCTATCGTGAACTGCCTCTGCGCATGGGCGAGCTTGGCCTTGTTCATCGTCATGAGCTTTCCGGGGCGCTCCATGGACTGTTCCGTGTACGGAACTTCACGCAGGATGATGCGCATATCTTCATGATGCCTTCGCAGATTGAAGAAGAGATCCAGAAGGTCATCAATCTTTTTGATGAGGTCTACAAGACATTCGGTCTGGAATATCATGCAGAGCTCAGTACGCGCCCGGAAGATTCCATGGGCTCCGATGAGGTATGGGAGTCGGCGACGAATGCTTTGCGGAACGCTTTGGAGCATCGCGGTCTGAAGTATGTGGTCAATGAAGGCGATGGTGCTTTCTATGGTCCGAAGATCGATTTCCACCTCAGAGATTCCATTGGCCGTACCTGGCAGTGCGGTACGATCCAGCTCGATATGCTCATGCCGGAGAAATTCGATCTGACTTATGTCGGTGAGGATGGACAGAAGCATCGTCCGGTCATGATCCATCGTGTTGTCTATGGCAGCATCGAGCGCTTCATCGGCATCCTGATCGAGAACTATGCAGGTGCTTTCCCTGTATGGCTTGCACCGGTTCAGATCAAGATCCTGCCGATTACGGATAAGCATATGGATTACGCTTACCAGCTTAAAAAGAAAATGTTCGATCTCGGTCTGCGTGTTGAGGTTGATGACCGCAATGAGAAGGTCGGCTATAAGATCCGTGAGAGCCAGGTCAAGAAGGTTCCTTATACGCTTGTTGTCGGCGATAAGGAAATGGAAAGCAATACGGCTGCGGTACGTAAATATGGCGAGCAGGACAGCCAGGTCATGAGCATTGATGCGTTCATCGAATATGCTCAGGGAAAAATCGCATCCAAAGCAGAAAAGTGTTGACATGCTGGATAGCGTGTGTTAGTATATCTAAGTGAGTTATTTAAGAAGAGGCCACCGCTTCTCACCTGCTGATCATGGATCTGATGGGTTTTATGCTTAGAGATTATGGGGTGGCTTTGTGCCGCCCCTTTTTTATGTTATTATTTTTATAGGAGGTGTTTTTCTATTAGTAAGGAATCTTTAAGAATCAACGAAGAAATCCGTATCAGAGAAGTTCGTGTCACCAGTGCAGAGGGTGAACAGCTTGGAATCATGGCAACGCGCGATGCGCTGCACATGGCAGAGGAACAGCATCTTGACCTTGTTGAGGTTGCTCCAAAGGCGAAACCGCCGGTATGCCGTATCATGGATTTTGGTAAATATAGATACGAACAGCAGAAACGGGAAAAGGAAGCCAAGAAAAAACAGAAGGTCATTACGATCAAGGAAGTTAAGCTTCGTCCCAACATTGAACAACACGATTTTGACGTCAAGTTGAAAAATGCTCTTCGCTTCCTGGAAGAGGGCAATAAGGTCAAGGTAACGATCATGTTCCGCGGCCGTGAGCTTTCTCATCCGGAGCTTGGCAGGGAGATTTTGCAGCGTGTGGCTGCCCAGTTGAAAGACCTGGTATCCATTGAGCGCGATGCTAAACTTGAAGGTAAAAATATGATAATGATTCTAGCACCAAAGGCGCAAATTAAAGGAGGAAAACAGTAATGCCAAAAATGAAAACACGCAGAGCTGCAGCAAAACGTTTTACCGTAACTGGTAGTGGTGAATTTAAACGTCACAAGGCTTTCACAAGCCATATCTTAGAGAAGAAGACTCAGAAGCGTAAACGCAATCTGCGTAAGGCTGCTCTTGCATCCGCAGCTGACCATGGCCGCGTTAAGAGAATGCTTCCGTACGCTTAAAATTTTGAATTTGATTAGGAGGAACGAAACATGCCAAGAGTAAAAAAAGGCGTGACTGCACATAGACGTCATAAAAAAATCTTAAAATTAGCAAAGGGCTATATTGGTTCTAAGAGCAAGCAGTTCAAGAAAGCAAATGAAACTGTAATGAAGGCTCTGTACTATGCACGCCGTGACCGTCGTGCCAACAAGGGCAACTTCCGCAGACTGTGGATTGCTCGTATCAACGCGGCAGCTCGTACGAACGGAATGTCGTACAGCCGTCTGATCAATGGTCTTACAAAGGCTGGCGTTGAGGTTAACCGCAAGATGCTGGCTGATCTCGCAATCAGCGATGAGAAGGCTTTTGCTCAGCTCGTAGCAGTTGCTAAAGAAAATCAGTAAGATGTATTGAGGGAGGCTGTGTATACAGCCTCTTTTTTATATATGGGAGGGGATCCGGACGTGAAAAACAAACGGGATGTGCGTCAGTTCGCCATTATCGGACTGGGCCGTTTTGGCAGCAACATGGCGAAGGCTTTGACAAAGATGGGCTATGAGGTTCTGGCCATTGATAAAAATATGGAACGGGTACAGGAATTCAGCAATGAATTCACGCATGTTGTGCAGGCGGATGCAACCGATGAAAATGCTCTGCGTGAGCTGGGTATCCTGAACTTTGATGTTGTCGTCGTGGCCATTGGCGAGGATATGCAGGCAAATGTGCTTACGACGCTGCAGCTGAAGGAAATCGGCGCGCCTTATATCGTGACGACAGCTCGTGATGCCCTGCAGATCAAACTGCTGGAGAAAATCGGCGCAGACCGCGTGGTTTCACCGGAGCGTGATATGGCACGCCGTGTGGCATATAACCTGGCCTCGACGAGCGTCATGGACTATATCGAGCTTTCCCCGCAGTTCAGCATCGTGGAAATTGCAGTTCCGGCTGCCTTTCAGGATAAGACGCTCATGGAGTCGGATATCCGTGCGAAATATGGAATCAATGTTGTGGCAATCAAGCGCCATGATGATCTGATCATTTCACCGCGCCCGACGGAGCGTCTGCAAAAGGGTGATGTTGCGATTGTCGTTGGCAGCAACGATGGAATCAACAGCCTGGAGGAGCTCAAATGACAGAACGCATTGATAGTCCTGGCAATAAGAAAATCAAGCTGGCTGCCAGCCTCCATCATCGTAAAACCCGTGATAAGGAAGGCCTCTTCATCGTGGAGGGTGTCCGTCTGGCAGAGATGGCAGCAGCTTCTTCGTGGGAGATTGTCTTTGGCCTTTGCACGCGGACCGCTGCGGCGGAGCCGCGCGTACAAAAAATCCTCGCAGCTTTGGCTGCGAGGCAGTGTCCGGTCTATGAAATAGATGAGGATATCTACAAAAAGGCGGCAGCGACGGTAGCACCGCAAGGGCTTTTGCTCGTGATGAAGCAGCAGCAGACCAGCCTGCGGCAGGTGCTTTCTGCAGAGGAGCAGCCCCTGCTGCTGGTGCTGGATGGCCTGCAGGACCCGGGCAATGCGGGGACGATGATCCGTACAGCGGACGCAGCAGGCTGCAGCGGCGTTGTCTTTTTGACGGATACCGTGGATCTCTTCTCGGATAAGACGGTCCGTTCAACGATGGGCTCTTTGTTCCATCTGCCCATTGCCGTACAGGTGGAACGACAGGATCTGCTTGCTGCGTTGCAGGCAAAGAAGGTGCGGCTTTTGGTGACGGCGCTTGATGAGACAGCCTGCCAGCATTTTGCCGTGGATTATCGTGAAGGGGCGGCTGTGGTTTTCGGCAACGAAGGGAATGGCGTTTCTCAGGAACTGCTTGCAGCAGCTGAGAAGAAGCTGTATATTCCCATGCTGGGCGAGGCGGAGTCTCTGAATGCAGCAACTGCAGCAGCCGTGGTTCTCTATGAGGCTCTGCGGCAGCGGATTCATTCCCAGTAAAGATAAATGCCGAGAGTGCCCTCATGAAGGGATACCCTGAAGGATGAGCTGTCTTTTTTGAGCTCATTGCTGACTGCCATAGGAAGCATTTGTGACAGTGCAGCTTCCTGCAGCGGCCAATGGGTGCCATGGATGCTCACACCTGTACAGGACTCCTGAAAGGGGAGCAGGGAAATGGCCTTTGGCCGTTTCCTGGTCTGGATCTGAAGCGTCTGTTCTGCCTGCAGGAAGAAACAGGCTTCTTTTTCATCTGCAAGGCCGCCGCAAAGACCGGAAAACGCGAAAGAAAAAAGTGTGCTGAAGGCATGGTCGAAGCGGCCGCCAAAGGCACCGGTGAGCAGGACAAACGGATTGTCCTGCTCTTTTTTTATAGTAGAAAGTGCGAGCTGGGTGTCTGTGAAATCTTTCTCCGGTGCATAGCGTTCCACGACAGCGGCAGTTTTTTCTGCCCAGCTCCAGGCAGAAGCAGAAGCACTGTCACCATCGCCAATCAGGCGCTCGGGAATCAGACCGGCTTTTTGGCAGCTGTCGATTCCGTGGTCGATAGCCCAGATGTGCCGGCCGCTGGCAGCGGCTTTCAGCCAGGGAACGGATGGTTCACGTCCGCCTGCAATCAACAGATGCTGCTGCGCCGGAAGCGGTCGGTCATAGGTTATGGTCAGTTGAGGTAGTTCTAAAATAGATGATGGCATGCGATAAGAACCTTTCTTAAAAAAGATATCTCTAGGATAGCACGAATTTTGCTGCAGGGCAATTTTTCCTGGAGATTCTCTTGCTGGCCGGGCAGGATTTTTGCTTTCTTTTGTGTAATATATATAAAGTATGATTTTGAAGGGAGCGGTAGATTTATGGTGAAGTTTTCATATTTTGGACATTCTTGTTTTTTGCTGGATGATGGAGAGCATAAGGTGCTTGTCGATCCGTATCTCACGGGTAACCCGGCAGCTGCAGCGGATCCGGACTCCATCACCTGTGATACGATACTGCTTTCTCATGCGCACAGCGATCATCTTGGTGATGCTCCGGATATTGCGAAACGTACCGGAGCAACGGTTTTTGGTGTGCCTGAGGTTTTGCAGCTTTGTGTCCAGCAGGCCCCGGGAATCAAGACGCATGGCATGAACCTTGGCGGTTCGCAGCATCTTCCTTTCGGTAAGATCCGTATGACGCTTGCCTTGCACAGTTCCGGAGCGGCTGGCGGTATTGCCTGCGGCTATGTCATCCACATGCAGGAATTGAATATTTACTACGCAGGAGATACGGCGCTTTTTGGTGACATGAAACTCATTGGACAGAAAGATCCGCTGGATTATGCA
Source organism: uncultured Selenomonadaceae bacterium (assembly GCA_964611665.1). Taxonomy (GTDB): domain Bacteria; phylum Bacillota; class Negativicutes; order Selenomonadales; family Selenomonadaceae; genus CAZTAP01. The sequence goes on from CAZTAP010000029.1 coordinate 12,660, forward strand.
ATCCTGCCGATTGGCGATAACTATACTATGGGTCTCGAGGATGCGGCGATGGCAGCGCAATGGCTCAATGCGAGGAATGTTATTCCTGTCCATTATAATACCTGGCCTGTGATTGCGCAGGATGTCGAGCGCTATAAGCAGCTTACGGAAACCATGACACGTGCAAGCGTCCATATTGTAAAGCCAGGAGAAGATTTAGAGCTTAAATGAAACGAGAAAAACTTATTGTAATTCTGGGGCCCACCGCCGTGGGCAAAACGAAGCTGTCCATTGAACTGGCGGCCAGGCTCCGGACGGAAATTATTTCCGGAGATTCCATGCTGGTCTATAAGGGGTTTGATATTGGCTCTGCTAAGCCGACCATGGCAGAACAACAGGGCATACGGCACCATCTGCTGGATATCCTTGAGCCCTGGCAAAGCTACAGTGTCACGGATTTCAAGGAGCAGGCGGAAAAGCTGATCACCGGGATCAATGCACACGGACGTATTCCGGTCCTGGCAGGCGGAACCGGGCTGTATATCAAGGCGCTCGTTGAGAACTATCAGTTCAATACGACACGGGGAGATGAGGTTTACCGACGCAATCTTGAGCTTTTGGCTGAGACACATGGCAAGGCCTATGTGCATCAGATGCTGGAAGAAGTGGACCCGGCTGCGGCAGCACGGCTTCATGTCAACGATTTCCGCCGCGTGATCCGTGCCCTGGAAGTTGCTTGTCTGGGGGATGAACGTATTTCTCAGGAAAAAGAAGCTTCAGGTGATGAGCTTGCTTATGATGTTTATGTTGCAGGCCTGCGCAGAGACAGGCAGACGCTGTATGGGCGCATCAACCGGCGCGTTGAGCTTATGTTCGGGCAAGGGCTGGCAGATGAGGTCCGGGGGCTTTTGCAGAGAGGAATCATGCGGGAGGCTCAGGCCATGCAGGGAATCGGCTATAAGGAGACAGCAGCCTGGCTGTCCGGGGAAATGTCTTACGCAGAGGCTGTGGCACAGATCCAGAAATCGACGCGTCATTTTGCCAAACGCCAGCTGACCTGGTATAGGAAAATGCCCTATATCCATTGGTATGATGCTGATGGAGTAAGTGATGAGGAACTTTTGACAAAGGTTTACCGGGATATAGCAGGATATTTTTCAAAAAGGTAGAAACTATAATAGTGAAGGTTCACGAAAGTAGGGGGGATTTTTTATGCCAGCAAAGATCATAAATTTACAGGATAGCTTTTTGAATCAGGTACGCAAAGAGAATGTATCGGTCATCATTCATCTGGTGAACGGTTTTCAGCTGAAGGGGAACGTCAAGGGCTTTGATAATTTCACGGTGATTCTTGATGCAGCTGGAAAGCAGCAGCTCGTCTATAAGCATGCAATTTCCACGATTACCCCGGCGAAGCCGATTGCAGGCTATGATTTTGAGAAAAAAGAAGAGAATAAAGAATAAACAAGAATATGCAGAAGACGCCTTCTTCCAGGGAAGAAGGCTTTTTCTTGCAGAGAATAAAGAACTAAAGTTCGGAGGGCGCAATGAGAAAAAGAGGTTTTGAAGTTATAAAGAAGTATGAGACAGAAGGAATCCGGCTGCCGCAGCGGAAAACAGGGAGCAGTGCCGGCTATGATATCGAGGCAGCTGAGGCTTGTGTTCTGTTGCCCGGCAGGGTCAGCATCATTCCAACGGGGCTGAAGGCTTATATGCAGACAAATGAATATCTTGGGCTGCATATCCGCTCGGGATTTTCCATCAAAAACGCAGTTTCCCTGATCAATGGACAGGGAATCATCGATGCGGATTATTATAACAATGCGGACAATGAAGGCCATATCATGGTGGCTGTGCTGAACCAGAGCGAACAGCCGGTGCAGGTGGAGAAAGGCATGCGCATTGCACAGGGGATTTTTTATGCTTATCTGACGGCTGATGAGGATGAAGCCGGTACGGGAGCCGTGCGTCAGGGCGGATTCGGCTCGACGGGGGAGAATTGAATGGATACGATGGATTTGTTTTCTGCAGCGGCCTCGTCGTCTTCGCGCCGTTATGAGCCGCTGGCGCAGCGTATGCGGCCGCGGAATTTCCGGGAATTCATCGGTCAGCAGGAGGCTGTGGGCGAGGGACGTTATTTGCGCAAAATGATCGAAAAAGATGAGCTGCCTTCTTTGATTTTCTATGGTCCTCCGGGGACGGGAAAGACGACCCTTGCCCAGATGATTGCAGGCATCACGCATAGTGAGTTCCATAAGCTCAATGCGGTGTCAGCGGGCATTGCAGATATCCGAAAAATCGTGGATGAGGCGGCCGAGCAGCGCAAGTTCTATCAAAAGCGCACAATTGTTTTCATTGACGAGATCCATCGCTTCAACAAAAGCCAGCAGGATGTTTTGCTGCCTTACGTTGAGGACGGGCGTCTGATCCTCATCGGTGCAACAACGGAAAACCCGTATTTTGAAGTCAATCATGCACTGCTTTCGCGGGTGCGTATCGTGAAGCTGTATATGCTGACAGATGAGCAGATCGCTGCCATTTTGCAGCAGGCATTGGCGGATACGGAGCGTGGTCTGGGCAGGAACCAGCTGCACTGCAGCGAAGAAGCTTTGCGTGCGATTGCACAGCTGTCTGGCGGCGATGGCCGTATGGCGCTGAACCTTTTGGAGCAGGCTGCGGCAATGCTGCCTGACAAAGGCGGGGAGATTACGCTGGAGCTTTTGCACAGCATTGTAGGAGAACGTATCCAAAGCTATGATAAAAAGGGCGATAATCATTATGATACGGTGTCAGCTTTCATCAAGAGCATGCGCGGCAGTGACCCGGATGCGGCTGTTCATTATCTCGCACGTATGATTGCGGCTGGCGAAGACACGAATTTCATTGCGCGCCGCGTTGCTATCTGCGCTGCCGAAGATGTCGGCAATGCGGACCCGCAGGCACTGGTCGTTGCAATGGCAGCGGTACAGGCTGTCCAGTTCGTGGGGATGCCGGAAGCACGTATTCCGCTTGCGGAGGCTGTGACTTATGTGGCTTCAGCCCCCAAAAGCAATGCTGCTTATATGGCAATCGACCGTGCACTGGCTGATGTGCGCAGCCGGAGCTGCGGAGCGGTTCCGGCGCATTTGCGCGATGCGCATTATAAAGGGGCAGCAAAGCTCGGACATGGAACCGACTATATTTATCCGCACAGCTATCCGGGCAATTTTACGCCGCAGCAGTATCTGCCGCGTGAGCTTTCCGATGTACATTATTATGAGCCGGGCAGCAACGGGCAGGAGAAGCGGATCGCGGAATATCTGCAGCATTGCTGGCCGAAACGCTGGAAGCCGCAGGATTAATCTGGACAAAAGAACGGTTTTCTGCTATATTATATTCAATAAATCCGATGATATTAGTCGGAATTGGATGGGGTGATTTTTTGAAGCTTTCAACAAAAGGACGATATGGTGTGACAGCACTCTATGAACTCGCCCTGCATTATGGTGAGGGGGCTGTTGCTTTGAAAACGATTGCGCAGAACCAGGGAATTTCCGAACACTATCTGGAGCAGCTCATGGCGATTTTGCGCAATGCCGGATTTGTGACGAGCGTTCGCGGTGCCCAGGGCGGCTATATGCTGGCTAAAGAACCGAAAAATATCACGATTGGTGATATCATTACGACCATGGAAGGGCCGATTGCTTTGGTCGATTGTCTGCTCACCAGCGCGGAATCAGAGAATCAATGCTGTGAAAAGGCTGGCAAATGCGTGACCCGCGGTATCTGGGAAAAGGTATGCGAGAGCATCAGCGGTGTATTGAATGCCATTACGCTGGCAGATCTCTGCCGGGATGGACAAAAACAGGCGGAGGTGCAGCCATGATCCGTTCAGTATATTTTGATTATGCAGCGACTACGCCGTTGGAGCCGGAAATCGCTCAGCAGATGATGCGTTTTCAGACGGAATGCTTTGGCAATCCATCGAGTGTGCATTCTTTTGGACGTGCAGCACGCGAGGCAGTAAACAAGGCGAGGAATCAGGTGGCTGCGCTTTTGGGAGCGGAGCCGGCTGAAATCTTTTTTACGAGCGGCGGGACAGAAAGTGATAACTGGGCGCTTAAGGGCATAGCCTGGCAGAACCGTGCGCGCGGCAGGCATATCATCACGACGGCAGTGGAGCATCATGCGGTCCTGCGTACCTGTGCGTGGCTGGAAGAGCAGGGGTTCCGTGTGACCTATCTGCCGGTGGATGAATCGGGTTTTGTTGATCCTGAGTCCGTGGAGCATGCGATGACGGAGGAAACGATCCTGGTCAGTGTGATGACTGCGAATAACGAGGTTGGGACGATCGAACCGATTGCGGAGATCGCTGCGATTGCACATGCACACGGTGCACTTTTCCATACTGATGCAGTACAGGCGGCAGCACATATTCCGCTGGACGTCAAAGCCATCGGGGTGGATGCGCTTTCTTTGTCCGGACATAAATTCTATGGCCCGAAAGGAATCGGCGCGCTGTATCTGCGGCGCGGTACCCCAATTGCCAGGTTCATGCAGGGCGGTGCACAGGAGCGCACGATGCGTGCCGGTACGGAAAATACGGCAGCAATTGCCGGCATGGGCATGGCTGCTGAGCTTGCCATGAAGAATATGCAGACAGAAATGGTTGTGCTGGCAGAGCTCAGGAAACGTCTGATGGACGGCATCCGGACAATCGGGGGAAGCTGGCTCAATGGTCCGGAAAGCAGCCGGCTGCCGGGCAATGTGAATTTTGGCATAGAAGGCATTTCCAGCGAGGCTTTGCTGATCCGGCTCGATCTTACGGGATTTGCCGTGTCGAGCGGCAGTGCCTGCAGCGCCGGTTCAATCGAGCCATCGCATGTGCTGCTGGCGATGGGGCAGGATACAAAAAAAGCGGGCTCAGCTATCCGTGTGAGCCTGGGACGGTACAGCACGAGAGCTGATGTGGATGCGTTTTTGCTTGCGCTTGGCAAGATTGTGCGTGAGATCCGCAGGGTACAGGAGGCATAAAAAAGCAGCAGCTGGTCTGAGCCTGATCGACCAGCTGCTGCTTTTAGTTTTGCTGATGCAGGATATATTGATTGGTTCCCCAATCGAGCATTTCCTGCCAGGAAGAAAATTTTGTCGTTTTTTTGACATGGGCGTCCATTTTTTCTTCGGGAAGCTCTTCAAAATCTTTTTGGCAGGTAATATTGAACTTTCCTCCTGCCAGGAATTTTTCAAAGGAACGGTACCGCGTATATTTGCGCATGAAGCTCAGATCAAACACATCATTGAAGTCGATGAGCTGCGGCAGCTGTTCGTTCGGGAGCTTATAATAGCCCGTGATTTTTATCGTCAAAGCAATCACCTCGTGATATTATTATACCGTAAAAGTTTGTCTTAGTCAGGATGCAGGCAGGATTTTAGCAGGATTTTGCTGCTTTTGTGCAGAATATACTTGACATGGAGTTCAGACAAGGTCGTAAACTATATGTCGTGAGCGATACAGATATTTATTTTAGCATATTTTGGAGGGGTAACATGGAAAAATCAAAAGTTTATTTCACAGATTTCCGCACAGGTCTTGGTACGAATCTTCTGCAGAAACTGCAGACACTTTGCAAGGCAGCAGGAATCAAGAACATTGATATGGATGGGAAATTCGTAGCAATCAAAATGCATTTCGGCGAGCTTGGCAATCTTGCTTTTCTTCGTCCGAATTACGCAAAAGCTGTTGCGGATCTTGTAAAGGAGCAGGGAGGTCTGCCTTTCCTTACGGATTGCAATACGTTATATCCCGGCAGCCGTAAGCATGCTCTGGAGCATATGGACTGTGCTAATCTTAATGGGTTCAATCCAACAACGACAGGCTGTCAGATCATCATCGGCGATGGACTGCGCGGTACGGATGAAGTGGCTGTTCCGGTCAAGAATGGTGAATACGTGAAGGAAGCGAAAATCGGCCGTGCTGTCATGGATGCAGATGTGTTCATCAGCCTGGCACATTTCAAGGGTCATGAAATGACGGGCTTTGGCGGTGCAATCAAAAATATCGGTATGGGCTGCGGCAGCCGGGCGGGCAAGATGGAGCAGCATTCTTCGGGCAAGCCGGATGTGCATGAAGAGCTTTGCCGTGGCTGTCGCCGCTGTGCGAAAGAATGCGGTTCGAACGCAATCACTTATGAAAACAACAAAGCGAAGATCAATCAGGAAATCTGCAAGGGATGCGGCCGCTGTATCGGCGCATGCTCCTATGATGCGATTTACAATCCGCAGTGGGATGCCGGGGATCTGCTCGATCGCAAGATGGCAGAATATGCACAGGCAGTCTGCCAGGATCGTCCTTGTTTCCACATCAATCTCGCCATGGATATTTCACCGAATTGTGACTGCCACGGAGAGAATGATGCGGCTATCCTGCCGAATATCGGGATGTTTGCATCCTTTGACCCGGTAGCCCTGGATCAGGCTTGTGCAGATGCCTGCCAGCAGCAGACACCAATGCCGAACAGTCAGCTTGCAGATAATCTTGCAAAGCCGGATTGGCAGCATCATCATGATCACTTCCTCGACAGCAATCCGAACGTACACTGGAAGGAAACCCTTGAGCATGCGGAAAAAATTGGTATGGGAACCCGGGAGTATGAGCTCGTAAAGCTTAAGTAAGCGATAAGTCTTAAGAAAATCAAAGATGTAGATACTATTGCCGCTTCAGTGCAGGTTTTCCTGTCTGGGGCGGCATTTTTCTGTACTTTATGATGCGAAGCGGTTTGTATTCTTTTCGATTTCATGTATAATAGAACAAGGCAGTTTTTAGTTGTAATTGATAAAAGGGGAGAAGTTTCAAATGATAGGAGATCTTTTGCGTGAAGAACGCGAAAAACAGAATCTGACGATTAAAGATATTGAAAAAGGCACAAGCATTCGCGCTTTATATATAGAATCCATTGAAAAAGGTGAATATGGCGTATTGCCTGGTGGTGTTTATACCAAAGGCTTTATCCGGAACTACGCAAACTATTTGAAGTTGGATGCAGAGGCTGTTCTCCGCCAATTCAATGAGGAGCAGAATCCTGGCGCAGTGCAGGCCGCGCAGCCTGTACAGGCTGAGGTCAGGGAGGAACAGCCGAAGGAACAGCCGAAGAAACCGCTGGAGGAACCGCGGAAAAGACCGGCTCCGATTGTACGTAAACCGCAGAGAAAGCCAAAGGAAACGCCGGCCTTTTCGGCACAGGATGATTTTCACGGCAGGGTAGAGAAATCACGGCGCACACAGAATGCCGTCCTTGGTGTGGTTGCGGCTGCTGTTGTACTGGGCGGGGCGTATTTCTTCCTGAGCGGGGATGATTCGGCTGCAACGACTGCGAAAACACAGCAGCCGGCAGCGACGCAGTCTGCTGCTCCAGCTCCGGCGCCAGAGAAAAAGGTGTTCTCTGATGTCGAGGTTTCTGCAAAATTTACGGATCGCTGCTGGACGAAGGTTGTCGTAGATGGCAAGACGGAATTCGAAGGTACAGCTGAGAAAGGCAAGACGATGTCCTGGAAGGGCAAGGAAAGAGTCCTGGTCACTGCAGGAAATGCCGATGCGGTGGAGATTACCTATAATGGTGAGGACTTAGGGAAAATCGGTGCCAAGGGTGAGGTCGTCGAGAAGCGCTTCACGAAGGACAAGGCTGAGGACGTAAAGTAAACGGAGACATGAATACATGAATGGATTTTTACCGATCAATCAACAGGATATGGCGGAAAGAGGCTGGGATACACTGGATTTTATTTTTGTTTCCGGGGATGCCTATGTTGATCATCCAAGCTTCGGGCCTGCGATTATCTGCCGCCTTTTGGAAAAGCACGGCTATCGTGTCGGCATCATTGCACAGCCGGACTGGCGCAGCACAAAGGACTTCGAACGTCTGGGCAAGCCACGGCTGGGCTTCCTTGTTTCCAGCGGGAATATGGATTCCCTGCTCAATAAGTTTACCGCTGCCAAACGCGTGCGTCATGAGGATGCTTATTCGCCCGGAGGCAGGGCTGGATATCGTCCGGAGCGGGCAGTCATCGTTTATTGCAACCGTCTGCGTGAGCTTTGGAAGGATGTGCCGATTCTCATTGGCGGTATCGAAGCAAGCCTGCGGCGCATGGCACACTATGATTATTGGACGAATTCCGTGCGCCGTTCGATTCTCCTGGACAGTCAGGCAGACCTGTTGATCTATGGGATGGGAGAACGCCAGATCCTCGAGGTAGCTGCGGAGCTCCATCAGGGCGTGGCGGTTGAAAATATTCAGGATGTTCAGGGCACCTGTTATCATGTTCCGAATTTTGATTATATCTGGGATTATGAAAAGCTGCCTTCTTTTGCTGAGGCAGCTGCGGATAAAAAAGCTTTTGCTGAGGCATTTAACATCGAATATCTGGAACAGGACCCTCTGCGCGGCAAAAAGCTTGCCCAGCAGAACGATGACTGGTGCATTGTGCAGAATCCGCCAGCACTGCCGCTCACGGAGGCAGAAATGGATGAGGTCTATGATCTGCCGTATATGCGGACCTATCATCCGGTCTATGAAGCAGCTGGCGGCATTCCGGCCATCAAGGAAGTGAAATTCAGTCTGGTCAGTCATCGCGGCTGTTTTGGCGGCTGCAATTTCTGTGCGATTATTTCCCATCAGGGACGCATCATTCAGCATCGCAGCCATGCTTCCTTGCTGCGGGAAGCGAAGCTCCTTACGCAGCTGCCGGATTTCAAGGGCTATATCCATGATGTCGGCGGTCCTAC
>CAZTAP010000030.1:0-21019 GCA_964611665.1 uncultured Selenomonadaceae bacterium
CAGCTTTTGTCGACAACGCTTACGGAATGAAGAATGTGTTTGCTTTGCAAGGAGGGATCTTATGTGGAACCGTTTTGCACAAAAAGGCGTTTTTCTGGCTTTGGCAGCAGTTGGATTGCCTGTATTCATTGGCAGTGTGGGGCTTGCTTTTGATGTAGGTATGGTTTGCCTGCACAAGGCGCAGCTTCAGAATGCCGCTGATGCAGCTGTGATTGCTGGAGGCCATGCATATTCTGAGCAGCTTGAAACAAGTGACACTGCTGATGCAGTAGACCGTTTTTTGTTAAAAGATAAGGAAATGACGGATCCTGAGCGAAATCAGTTGGATATAAAATCAGTTGGTACGGATGGTAGTAGAAAAATTGTTCTTGGAGTCACTGATGAAGTGCCGCTCTATTTTGTAAAGATATTTGGTTTGGAGAGTGTTACGATTCAGGCCAAATCAGCTGCGTTATGTAAAAAAATAGGTGGAAGCAGTATTTTTGATTATACGATGATTGCAGGTTCGACGGCAATTGGCAATAGCAAAGAAAAAAATGCTATGCTGCTGGATACAGATAATCTCAGGCTCAATGGCAAGATCCATACCAATGGAGGAATTTATCTCGACAGCAATCATCAGGCATCTTTGGGTGATGGCGGGACTTTGACCAGCAATGCTGATGCTATCATGAAGTCTTCGAGTAAGAGCAATGCGTCCGGTTTATGGGGCATGTATCAGGATCAAGGGGCAAATTGGGGCTCTCGTCAGACGGATACCTATTTGTATGATAACGATGAAAAGATTTCAAAATCAACGTATCGGCATTATTATCGCATGTCAGATAGTACAGGCAAGGCAGATGCGATGCCATCTGCTACAAATGAGCTAGTCGATATTTCACTGAGTGAAACCAATGACTTGACGAGCGGTTTGTACAAATATATTCAGAAAATCAGCCAGATGTCTTTGGCAGAGAGGCAGGCTGAGCAGATTTACTATGAAAGTGATGGGGAATATAGCGAAAGCAAAGCAAGCGCTAAAACCTATGATTTATATAGGGCACATAACGAAGCAACCGGTAAGTATTATACGACGTATCCGAATTTGACGGCGAATGCTTTTAAAACGACAGATAATAAGGCATATAGTCATCCGTTCAAAGTCATTATAGTTGATGATAACCTGAATGCAAGCATAGAAAATTCAGCAGGGGATAATGACTATACGATCCTGATTTCCCTGCATGGTAATATTCAGCTTAATATTGATACACAAAGCTTTAATGGTTTATTGTACGCACCAAACGGTTTGGTGTGGCTTAATAACAATACTGGAACAGAGAAAGTAAGCGGGAGTTTTGTAGGAAAGCATGTATCAATCACTTCTGGACATAATATTTCGGCATCACATTCAAAATTTGGTTTTACAGGGGATAGTGGCGGCAGTTCAACTACTGGAGGGAAATATAATATTTCCTTAGTGAATGTTGAAGATGATGATTGAAATTTCGTAAACTTAAGCGGCGATGCTTTTTAGTCGCCGCTTTTAATTTGCGATGTCTTTCGTGTTATAACGCCATTGTTCAGGATTTCGCATTGCGAAATCCTGAACAATGGCGTTATAATAGAGTTCATTAAGAATTTATGATTTTATACAATTCAGGGGGCAGCTGATTAGTGAAAAAACAAAAACGAATTGCGCTGGTGAATGATATGACAGGCTTTGGACGCTGCTCTATTGCAGTAGAACTGCCTTTGATTTCTGCACTCAAAGTGCAGGCCTGCCCATTGCCTACAGCTATCCTGTCGGTACATACAGGGTTCCCGGAGCATTATATCGATGACTATACAGCACATATGCGTCCTTATATGGAGAACTGGCAGGCCAATCATCTGGAGTTCGATGGAATCTGTACGGGGTTTCTTGGCTCTCTTGAGCAGATCAATATTGTGATCGATTTTATCCATCGCTTCAAAAAAGATAATACCAGAGTGATGATCGATCCGGTCATGGGCGATTATGGGCGGTTGTATTCTTCTTATACAAAGGCTATGTGCGAGGAAATGCGCCGTTTGCTGGAACATGCAGATCTTGTCACGCCGAACCTCACGGAGGCTTGTGAGCTTTTGTCGATTCCTTATCCTGAAGGGGGCAATGTCACCGATGAGGAGCTTTTGTCCATGGCACGGGCGCTCTCTGAGCGTGGACCAGCTCAGGTAGTCATTACGGGGCTCAGTGATGGAGAGGAATATCTGAAGAATTTCATTTACGAGCGGGGCAGGCGTACCCAGATCCTGCGCGTGAAGAAAATCGGCGGGGACCGTTCCGGCACAGGGGATGCCTTTGCCGCCATTGTGGCAGGCAGCCTTGTCAAGGGAGAGGGGCTTTTTTCTTCCGTAAAGAAGGCAGCTGATTTCATCAGCAAGGCACTGGCCTATACGGTGGAGCTCGATCTTCCCTGGAATTACGGTCTGGCCTTTGAAGAATATCTGACGGAACTTAAATGAAGAGGAAGGTGTGATAAAAATGATCGTTTATACAGTGGATCATGGTGAATACATTACGATGGAAGAGAGCCTGAAGCGGCAGCCGCAGGGGAAAAGGAATCTCTATGTGAATCTTACCAATCGTTGTACGTGTTCCTGTACGTTTTGCCTGCGCAGCCTGAAGGAAATGGGTGAGAGCATGTCACTCTGGCTGAAAGAAGAGCCTTCTGTGGAACTGGTGAAAAAGGAACTGGATCGGGCACCCTGGGACTTCATCAAGGAAGTCGTATTTTGCGGTTTTGGTGAACCAACGATGCGCCTTGCGGAGTTGAAGGAACTTCTGGCCTATGTGAAACAGACCCATAGAGCGGTCACGACTCGCCTGAATACAAATGGCTTGTCAGATCTCGATCACGGGCGGGATACTTCATCAGAATTTGAGGGAGGAATACTGGATACAATCTCCATCAGCCTGAACGCCTCAAATGCAGAGCGTTATCTGGAATTGACGCGCAGCCGGTTCGGTCTGCAGTCTTATGAGGCGATGCTGGACTTCGCGGAGCACTGCAAGGCTTATGTGCCGCATGTTGTGCTTACGATTGTCGATCAGGTAGAGGGGCCGCAGGAAATCGAGAAGTGCCGCGCCATCTGCGCGGCGAGGGGACTTACGCTGCGGGTACGTCCATATGAGGCGAATTGAGCGGAAGCAGAGCGGAAATACGATGAGTTCAGGAGCGCGCTGCCAGATAAAGGAAGAAAAAAGGATAAAAAATAATCCACCTTACATTGAATGCAAGGTGGATTTATTTTGTAGTTGACATTTAATCCCTCTTTATTCATTTGTCTGCATATGCTTCCCTTAAGTGAAATCATATGCTGTATTACATGTTCAGCTAAACGATTGTGATGCATTATCACATGGTATACATTGGTTACTCATCGTTCAATATCCCGATATCGGCAGGATGTTACCCACTACAGGGATTGCGCTATTTACTGGATGATCTGTGGTTACTTTGTATTGCAATACACTCGAGTCGAAAGATCCCGTAGAGTTCTCACACTCTTTTCTCTGACGTTGTGCACATTATGTTTCCGTAAGCTTCGAGTACGTATGGCGGCAAGGCCATCATTGCGTCTCTTTTCGCTGTTCTGGAAATCGTTCTTCATCAATACACTTGCTAGTCAGAGCTAATCGAGCGAAGAAGGAAATCTTCTATCTTCAATAACGCCCCACATCCTTTCATGTAAGGTTTGAAGAGAGCCTCTTTCGGCTGACAAACACTTCTAAAAGAATATTCCCTGTCTCCAAGTCCTATACTTTATAGGTTTGTTTATCTATCTCCTCTTTACATGTTCATTATAACATAGCCCTATTGGTTTTGCAAGATTCTGATAACGATTTTTCTCAAAATTATGACTTGAAAAAATTAGCAGTTCTGCGGCTTTACTGCAGGTTGTGCGCGGTAATTTATAGTATAATAAAGAAGGAAACAGGACATTGGGAAACAGAAGATTAGATGGAGCCGGAGCGACTCTTTGGAAAATGGGGGAGTTGGAACTATGAAGAATCTTATTGTCGTGCGCGGGGGCGGAGATATTGCGACTGGCACGATCCACCGCCTGCATAATGCAGGCTATCGGGTATTGGTGCTGGAAACGGCCCAGCCGTCTGCAATCCGCCGAGAGGTAGCCTTTTCAGAAGCTGTTTATGATGGCAGCAAGACCGTTGAGCGTGTCACCTGCTATTGTGCGGATTCTGTGCATGCGGCAGAAAAGCTTTTGAAAATGGGTGAGGTCGCGATACTTGTTGATCCAACTGGAATCAGCATTTCAGAACTCAGGCCGAAGGTTGTCGTGGATGCAATCCTTGCCAAGAGGAATCTCGGTACGACCATGGATATGGCTGAACTTACCATCGGGCTTGGACCTGGTTTTTGCGGCGGTCAGGATGTGAGCTGCGTGATTGAGACCATGCGCGGCCACAATCTTGGACGCATCATTTATGAGGGCTTTGCCATGAAAAATACAGGTGTTCCCGGTGTGGTCGGCGGTGCAAGTGCAGAACGCGTCATCCATGCACCGGCAGCCGGACGCATTGAGGTATTGCGCTCTATCTCGCGCGTTGTGGAAAAGGGAGAAACCATCGCATTGATTCATACACCAGAGGAAGAGACCGTCAAGGTTAGTGCATCTTTGACCGGTGTACTTCGCGGTATGATCCATAATGGCTACGAGGCACAGAAAGGCCTGAAAATGGCGGATATCGATCCACGTTCGGAGCAGGAGAATTGCTTTACGATATCGGACAAGGCCCGGTGTATTTCCGGTTCTGTGCTGGAAACCGTACTGGCCTGGGAACGGGGCGTGCGTTCATGATCTATCTGGATAGTGCGGCAACTTCCCTGATGAAACCGGATACTGTGGCAGAGGCAGTGAGCCAGGCTATCCATGGGCTGGCCAGTCCCGGGCGAGGGACCTACCCGGCATCACTCGATGCGGCTCGTCTTGTCTATGCAACACGGGAGAGGACAGCTGCCTTGTTTGCAGCTGAGGGGCCGGAGTGTGTGGCCTTTACTTCGAACGCAACGGAGGCGCTCAACATCGCATTGAAGGGACTGTTCGTGCGCGGCGACTGTATCCTTACGACGGTCCTTGAGCATAATTCGGTATTGCGTCCCTTGTATGAGCTTGAGCGGCGCGGCATCCGGAACTTTATCCTGGAAGCTGATGAGCGCGGCTGTGTTTGCTATGACCAGATGGAAAAAACATTGATCCATAATCCGCGTATTGCGGCAGTGATTACGACACATGCCTCAAATCTTACCGGAAATCTTGTTGACCTTACCCGGATTGGAAAGATCTGTGCGAAACACCATCGGCTTTTTCTGGTCGATGCTTCCCAGACAGCAGGTGTCTTCCCCATTCATATGCAGCGGCAGCATATCGATGTGCTGTGTTTTACCGGACATAAAGGGCTTATGGGGCCGCAGGGGACAGGCGGCATTTGTGTCCGGCATGGTCTGCAGCTTCGTGAACTGAAGTCCGGCGGCAGCGGCAGCCAGACCTTTTCCACGCATCATCCGGCGCTGATGCCGGAGCATCTGGAGGCCGGCACGATGAATGTGCATGGTCTGGCTGGTCTGAAGGCTGGTCTGGACTATCTGCAGGAGGAAGGGATGGACAATATCCGGCGCAGGGAACTGCGTCTTGCGCGGCGGTTTTATGAGATGGTACATGAAATTCCCGGGGTTACGGTTTATGGCGATTTTACGCGTGAGCTTCGGGCACCGATTGTAAGCCTGAACATTGCAGACCTTCCTTCTGCCCTGGTCAGTGATATGCTGAGTGTGCAGTATGATATCTGTACGCGGCCGGGCGGTCATTGTGCGCCACTCATGCATCGTCACTTTGGTACGGAGAAGCAGGGCATGGTACGCTTCAGCTTCAGTCATTTCAATACGCCGTCAGAGATTGAACGCGCTGCCTGGGCTGTACGCAAGATTGCTGCGGAGGAGGCAGGATGAACGGCGTGCTTTGGCAGGAAGCCTGCTGGCGGCAGAGCGGTTCTTTGCTGCAGCTGCTGCGGCTTGACGGCTCGGAACGGAAAATCGCTATGGTTGGTGCCGGCGGCAAGACAACCGTGCTTTTCGGGCTGGCACGTGAACTGCAGGAGTCTGGCAGACGTGTACTGGTCACGACAACGACACATATCTGGAGACCGGCAGGAGTTTTTGCGGCAGATACGCCTGCCGGGCAGCTCGGGAAAGTGCTGCGGGAGCAGAGACTGGCCGTGTTTGGCCGGACAGAGGGAGATAAGCTTGCTCGTCCTGCAGAAGCAAGTCTGAAAGAAGCTGCCAGGCTTGCGGATATTGTTCTGATCGAGGCGGATGGCTCACATGGTCTTCCTGCTAAATTCCCGGCAAGGCAGGAGCCTGTCCTTGCCGGTGATGAGGATCTTGTCCTTGCGGTTGGCGGCTGGTCTGCTGTGGGCAGGCCGCTTCGGGAATGCTGTCATCGGGCCGGGCTCGCAGCGGCGTTTTTGCAAAAAAATGAAGCTGCACCGCTTTTGGGTACGGAGCTCTTGCAGCTGCTATGCTCTCCCCTGGCCGGGCGCAAGTCGGTGCAGGGGAGATTTGCCGTTGTGCTGAATCAGCTGGACAGCAGCGAAAGCAGGGCGCAGGCAGCAGTCTGTATAGAGCAGCGGCGGCAGTCGGGCAATGCTCTGCCGCAGATTATTGGTATGGGAGAGCGTCTGCCGTTGGCGGCAGTTTTGCTTGCTGCCGGCCTGAGCCGCCGTATGGGCGAAACGGACAAGCTTTTGCAGGATTTCGCAGGCCGCCCGCTTTTTGCCTATGGACTTGAGCTGGCAGCGAGCCTGCCGGATGCTTTCTGCTGTGTGGTCAGCAATACGGCAGCGATTCGTGAGGAAGCACGGGCAAAAGGCATGGCTGTGACCGGCAATCCGCAGGCAGAGACGGGCATCGCCTCTTCGATCGTCTGTGGTGTCCACGCTTCGGCGAAAATGGCAGCAGGCTTTATTTTTATGAATCTGGACCAGCCGCTTTTGAGCCGGACTGCACTTTTCCGGCTGGTACAGGAGTTCCGGCTTTGGCAGGCACGGCGGATCATTGTGCCGCGCTGTGACGGCAGGCCGCAGAGCCCCTGTATCTTTCCGGCAGCCTTTCGTGAGGAACTGACAGGAATCACTGGTGACCGCGGCGGCCGGCAGGTGTACCAGCGTCATCCGGAGGCGGTGGTTTTCTGCGATTTTTCTTCTGGACAGGAGTTTCTGGATATTGATACAATAGAGGACAGAGAAGCAGCACTGGCTGCTTTGGCAGGAAAGGTCAGAGGTGGAGGAAAGTAATGGATATTGTGCAATACGTCAGGGCGCGCAGCCTGGACGAAGCATGGGAACTGAATCAGAAAAAGACGGCGGTAGTGCTGGGGGGCTGCTGCTGGCTGCGGCTTTCAGCCAGGAGGCCCATCCCGACGGCAATCGATCTGCTGGGGCTGGGATTGGATAAGATTGAAGAAACTGAACAGGAGTACCGTCTGGGGGCTATGGTGAGCCTGCATGAGATGGAGCTGTCAGCAGAGCTGGATACCTATACGTGCGGGGCATTGCGCGAGGCAGTGCGCCATATTGTCGGGGTGCAGTTCCGCCGTATGGCAACGCTTGGCGGCAGCATTTGCGGCCGCTTCGGTTTTTCGGATGTGCTGACGTTGTTTCTGGTGCTTGATGCCGAAGTCGAGCTTTATCATGGCGGCCGGCAGAAGCTGGCTGATTTTGCCCGTGCAGGAGCCGGGAGAGATATCCTCACGCATGTCCTTCTGCCCAAACGCAGGCTGCGGGCGGCGTATACTTCGCTGCGTCTGTCGGCAGCGGATTTTCCGGTACTGGCCTGTGCGGCAGTTCAGGGGGAAGATGGTGTACGCTGTGCAATCGGTGCAAGGCCGCGGCGTGCAGAGCTCGTGCCGGGAGGGGCAGAGCTTCTGGCTGACGGCTGTACATCGCAGGCGCTGGAAGCTTATGCGCAGCATGCGGCATCCACGCTGGACTTTGGCACGAACCTCCGGGGTTCGGCTGAATATCGCCGTGCGATGGCTGCTGTTCTTGTCAGGAGAGTACTGCAGCAGAGTGCAGAGGAGGCTGGAAAATGAAGATTCGCTATGAATTGAACGGCAAGCGCTGCGAAGATGAAATCCGGCCTGGCATGATGCTGCTGGAGCTTTTGCGCAGCAAGGGATGCTATAGTGTGAAGTGCGGCTGTGAAACGACGGGCTGCGGACTTTGTACCGTATGGCTCAATGGGCAGCCCATCCTTTCCTGTGCGCTGCTTGCAGCACGCATTGAGGGGCAGCGTATCACGACACTTGAGGGATTGCAGCAGGAAGCCGCAGAGTTTGCAGGGTTCATGGGGCGGGAAGGCAGTGATCAATGCGGGTTCTGCAATCCGGGCTTTGTGATGAATGTCCTCTCTATGGTGCGCACACTGTCTGAGCCGACGGATCAGGAAATCAAGGAATATCTGGCGGGCAATCTGTGCCGCTGCACGGGCTATGTGAGCCATTTGCGGGCGATCCGCCAGTATCTGCTGTATAAACAGGGAGGTGTCAGGGCATGAGGGAAATCAATCGTGCTGTGATGAAAAAAGATGCGCTGGCACTGGTCACAGGGAAGCCGGTTTATACCGAGGATATCGCTCCGTCTGACTGTCTTGTGGTCAAGGCTTTGCGCAGTCCGCATGCGCATGCCATCGTGCGCAGTGTGGATAAGTCGATGGCGCTGAAGGTACCCGGCATTGAGTGCATCCTCACGGCTGAGGATGTGCCGCAGACACGTTTTGCGATTGCGGGTCAGACTTATCCTGAGCTCAGTCCATATGATCATTGTATCCTGGATCCGCATATCCGCTACGTGGGGGATCCTGTGGCACTCATTGCCGGAGCGGATGAGGCATCTGTGTGCCGGGCGATGAAGCTGGTGAAGGTGGAGTATGAGGTTTTGGAGCCTTTGCTGGACTTCCGTAAGGCCAAAGACCATACGATCCTCGTACATCCGGAGGAAGATTGGAAGGCCCTGGTGGATACGGGAGGAGATCCCAAGCGGAATCTTGTGTCAGCCGCACAGGAGGACTGGGGCGATCTCAAGGCAGCAATGGAGTCTTCGGAGGTCGTGGTCGAAGGGGTCTATCATACGAAACAGGCACAGCAGGCAATGATGGAAACTTTCCGTGCCTATTCGTATCTGGATGAATATGGACGTCTCGTCCTCGTGAGCTCTACCCAGGTCCCGTTCCATGTGCGCCGCATCGTGGCGACGGCCCTGGAAATTCCCAAATCGCAGGTGCGTGTCCTGAAACCGCGCATTGGCGGTGGCTTCGGTGCAAAGCAGACAGCGGTCATGGAGGTCTATCCGGCAATCGTCACCAAAATGACGGGCAAGCGTGCGATGATGATTTACACGCGCGAGGAATCCATGACCGTTTCCTCGCCGCGCCATGAGGCAGAGATCCATGTACGGGTCGGAGCTTCGCGTGACGGCATCATTCAGGCGATTTCCCTGGATGCACTCTGGAATGCAGGTGCGTATGGCGATCACAGTCCGACGACAGTAACATTGGCCGGGCATAAGGCGATTCCGCTTTATAACAGGTACAAGGCGTTTCATTTTGGCTATGAGGCAGTCTATACGAATACCATTGCAGCCGGTGCGTATCGCGGCTATGGTGCAACGCAGGGAATCTTTGCGCTGGAATCGGCGGTCAATGAGCTTGCAGTGAAGCTGGGCATGGACCCGACGGTGCTGCGTGCGAAAAATATCGTGCACGAAGGAGAGGTCATGCCGGCTTATTTCAACGAGACGGCCTTGAGCTGCGGCCTGGACCGCTGTCTTTCCCGTGTGAAGGAAATGATTGGCTGGCAGGAGAAATATCCGTGCCGTGTGCTGGAAAACGGCAGAATCCGTGCTGTCGGGCTCGGGCTTGCCATGCAGGGCTCAAGCATTTCGAATGTCGATGTGGGCTCGGTGACGCTCAAGGTCAATGATGATGGCTTTTATACGCTGGCGATCGGTGCAACGGATATGGGTACCGGCTGTGATACGATCCTTGCCCAGATTGCAGCGGAATGTCTGGGCTGTTCGGTAGATGAGATCGTCACCAGAGGTGTCGATACGGATACCTCACCGTATGACAGCGGCTCATATGCCTCGTCGACAACTTATCTGACGGGAATGGCTGTAGTCAAGACCTGTGAAACCCTGAAAAAGCGCATGCGTGAAAGTGCTGCTTTGCTGCTGCAGGCAGAAAATGCGGCAGAGCTTGAGTTTGACGGACAGGAATTCTGTGACCCGCATACGGGCAGGAAACTTTCCCGTCAGGAACTGGGCAATGCAGCGATGTGCAATCATGCGATTGCGCTTGAGGCCACGGAGGCACATTCTTCGCCGACCTCGCCGCCGCCGTTTATGGCCGGGGCAGCTGAAATCGAACTCGATCCGGAAACGGGGCAGATTGAGCTTCTGGATTTTGCAGCGGTCGTGGACTGCGGCACGGTCATCAATACGGCGCTCGCGCGTGTACAGACTGAAGGCGGAATCGTGCAGGGCATAGGCATGACGCTTATGGAAGATGTCGTCTATACGCCGGAGGGGCGCATTGCGAACAATTCCTTTATGCAGTACCGCTTGCCGTCCCGTCTGGATATCGGAGATGTACGGGTGGAATTCCAGCCGAGTTATGAACCGAATGGGCCGTTCGGGGCGAAATCCATTGGGGAAATCGTCATCAATACGCCGGCACCGGCAATTGCTGATGCGGTATATCATGCGTGCGGCGTGCGCATCAAGGAACTGCCGATTACGGCAGAGAAGGTTTACTGTGCGATGCAGCAAAAGAATACGAAATAAGGATGGATGAGATGAAGGCTTTTATATTTGATATGGATGGAGTAATCGTAGATACGCAGGGGCTGCACAGCCAGGCTTCCCTGGAGGCCATGGCAGCTTTCGGTATGGAAAGCACGCTGGAGGAGGCTCTCGAATATGCAGGTACGGCACGCGGCACGACGTATCGCGAAATCGCGAAGAAGCGCGGCATCGAGGTTCCGGTGGAGGAGATCAGCCAGCTGAAGGACAGGCTCTTTACGGAAGCTGTGGAAAAGGCAGACCTTGAGCCAATCCGCGGCATTCCTGCCTTGCTGAAAAAGCTTCGCGCGATGGGAATCCCGACCGCAATTGCTTCATCGAGCAGTGAGGAGTTCATTGCTTTTATCGTCGACCGGCTTCATATCCGTGCTTATTTTGATGAGCTGCTGAGCGGACAGAAACTGCCGAAGTCCAAGCCGGATCCGGCAATCTACCGGCTGGCAGCGCAGGCACTTGGCGTGCGGCCGCGTGACTGTGTGGTTCTTGAGGACGCGGCACTTGGCGCAGAGGCCGCAAAGGCGGCAGGCATGTTCTGCATCGGCTACCGCAATCCGAGCTCGGGCAATCAGGACCTTTCCAGGGCAGATCTTGTCGTAGACAACATAGAAGATATTCCAGTCGAGACGCTTTGAATAGCTGACCGACAGAGGCGCAGAGCCGGGCATTTGTCCGGCTCTTTAATTTTGTCCGGAACCGGACAGGACGAGGGACAAGGTGTTTTGATTGTTTTGGCGCCATCCTGCCGTTATAATAAAAGTAACTTAAGTTGAGAAATAAACATGCTGGTCTGCAGACAGACAGGCAGATGCTTCTGAGTGATCATAGGAGGCCAAAGAAGATGAAATCAAATGCAAGAGTGCGGGCAATCATCCGCCTGCTGGGGAGCTCTGACGAACCCTATATGTCCATCGGGGATATTGCAGAGGCTCTTGAGGTAAGTACAAAAACAGTATCCCGTGACCTGCCGGAGGTGGAAAAGCTGCTCATGCAATATGGTTTGCAGCTTACGAAGAAAACAGGTGCAGGAATCGGGCTGGAAGGCAGTATGAAACATTTCATGGCACTGGAAGAATTCTTCAATGACAGTGCCGAGGAATATATCTATACGCCGCAGGAAAGGCAGTCCATCATCATCAGCCGGCTGCTGCCGGGCAATGAACCAGTCAAGCTTTTCGCACTTGCTTCGCAGCTGCGGGTCACCGATGGCACGATCAGCAACGATCTGGATAAGCTGGAACGCTGGTTCAGGGAGCGCAAGCTTGAACTCATACGCAAGCCGGGACTTGGTGTCTATATCCAGGGCAATGAGCAGGATATCCGCAAGGCAATTGTTCATTACATCTATGAAAAAATCAGTGAGGAACAGCTGCTCAGCCTGCTGCAGGAAAATCTGGAGACGGAAGCCCGGGAAAAAAGCAAGGCCGAAAAGGCTTCGGGCTATCTGCTCGATCTTGTCGATCAGCAGATTATCCATCGTCTGGAAGGCTTTGTAAAGAGCATGGAAAAGAGTCTGGATTGCAGCTTTTCGGACAATGCGTTTATTGGTCTGATCGTACATCTTTCTCTTGCCGTCCAAAGAATCAGAAAAAACGAAAGAATAGAAATTAGCCCAATGCTTTTGCAGGAGCTGCAGAGCAGAAAGGAATTTGCTGCAGCGTCCCGTATGGCCGAGGGCATGGCGAAGGAATTTGATATCCAGGTTCCGCAGGATGAAATCGGCTATATCACCATGCATTTGCTTGGGGCAAGGAATCGCTACAATAAGCAGAATGTCTCCGTGTCCGTGATGGATAACTTCCATCTGGTCAAATATGCGAAGTCCATCATGAAGCATGCCTATGAGGAGACCGGCAAGAACTTAATGAAAAACCAGGGATTGCTGGCGGGTTTGGTGAATCATCTGGGACCATCCATCAGCCGGCTCAAAATGAACATGGAAATCCGCAACCCGCTGCTGAAGGAAATGCAGGAATCCTATCCGGAGCTCATGAAGCTCAGCCATCGTTGTGTGAAGACGATAGAGGCAGAGCTTGGTGAAGCACTGCCGGACTCAGAGATTGCCTACATTGCCATGCATCTCGGCGCAGCCCTTGAGGATCATGAACCATTGACGCTCAGAGAGCACCGGGCCATTGTGGCCTGCCCGACGGGGATGGGAACTTCGAGGATGCTCGCGAGCTGCATCCGTAAGAAATACAGCAATATAAAAATCGTTGATCTCGTTTCCACGCTGCAGCTCACGGCAGAGTATATTGACCGGACAGATGCCGAATTCGTCATTTCGACGGTGCCTGTCCAGGAATGCGGACTGTCCGTCATTGTCGTGAACCCTTTGTTCAATGAGCAGGATCAGGTGCGTATTGAAAATCAGCTTCGGCTGATGAAAGATAATCTTCTGACTAAGACAGTAAAGCCGGAGCAGCAGATTGATTTCAAGGAAGCACTTAACCAGCTTACGCTTTACAATGAAGCCATCAAAGAGCTTCTGGATTCTTTCTTTTTTGTGGAGGATGAGGAAATCCACGATATCCAGGCACTATGCGGGAAAATCGGCAGAATTGCCGGTCGTTCGTCAGAAGGCTGCAGCGGCATTGCCGCAGAGCTTCTGACACGTGAATCCCATGGCAGCACGCTCGTGAGCGGCAATCACATGATCCTGCTGCATTGCCGGAGCCGCTGGCTGCAGCATATGCAGCTCGGCATCGTGCATCTTGGCAGCGAGTTTGCCTACAGCGAGCATGCAGAGCAGATCCGTACGGCCATCGTCATGATTGCGCCGCAGGATACGACACAATATCATCTGGAAACCATCGGCTACATTTCGGAAATTCTGCTGGAACGCTGGGGCCTTATTGAGGTCCTGCATGAAGGCAGCAAGGAACATATTTATGAAGAACTGGTGCAGATTTTTCAGGAATTCTTTAAACGAAAGTACAAATTATTAATGGGGGGATAACGAATGGAACAGAACGCGAACAGCGCACTCCAGGAGAATATGCAGAAATTTGGCCGCTTTTTGAGCGGCATGGTTATGCCGAATATTGGTGCCTTCATTGCATGGGGCCTTTTGACCGCACTCTTTATACCAACCGGCTGGCTGCCGAATGAATACCTTGCCAATGTCGGCGGACCGATGTCGAAATGGCTCATTCCGCTTTTGATCGGCTATACGGGCGGCAGTACGATCTATGGGCATCGCGGCGGCGTGCTCGGCGCGATTGCGACAAGTGGTGTCATCGCCGGTGCAGATATTCCGATGTTCCTGGGCGCGATGATCATGGGACCGCTTGGCGGCTGGGTCATCAAGAAATTCGATGCGATGATTACGGACAGTATTCCGACGGGCTTTGAAATGCTCGTGAATAACTTCTCCGCAGGCATCATCGGCGGCATTCTGGCAATGCTGGCTTTCATCGGTGTAGGTCCGGTAGTACTGGCTGCAAACAATGTGCTGAAGAGCGGTGTAGAGGCAATCGTAGCAGCAGGGCTGCTGCCGCTGGCTTCCATCATTATCGAGCCGGCCAAGGTTTTGTTCCTGAACAATGCATTGAACCATGGTGTATTGAGTCCGCTGGGCATTCAGCAGGCGCAGGAATTCGGCAAGTCGATGTTCTTCCTTCTCGAAGCCAATCCGGGGCCTGGCCTTGGGGTACTGCTGGCATATTGGTTCTTTGGCAAAGGCACGGCAAAGGAATCATCGCCGGGCGCGATCATCATTCATTTCTTAGGTGGTATCCATGAAATTTATTTCCCGTATATCCTCATGAAACCAGTACTTTTGCTCGCAGTCATCGCGGGCGGCATGAGCGGTGTGTTCACGCTTTCGCTTCTGGGCGGCGGCCTGATTGCTCCATCCTCTCCGGGCAGCATCATTGCTGTGCTGGCAATGACACCGAAGGGCGCTTTCCTCGCGAACATCGCGGATGTCATCGTATCCTGTGTTGTGTCCTGCGCCGTAGCCTCCATTTTCGTCAAG
Organism: uncultured Selenomonadaceae bacterium; assembly: GCA_964611665.1. Classification (GTDB taxonomy): domain Bacteria; phylum Bacillota; class Negativicutes; order Selenomonadales; family Selenomonadaceae; genus CAZTAP01. Next base: position 14,880 of record CAZTAP010000030.1, read on the forward strand.
GCCTCAGCAGCAGAGGATGATGACAGCCTGGAAAATGCGCAGGCCAGCATGAAGAGCATGAAGAATCGCAGCAAGGGCGCTGCATCTGCCAACGAACCGAAGGTAGCAGGGGCTGCTCTTCGCACGATCATCTATGCCTGTGATGCAGGTATGGGTTCGAGCGCGCTTGGTGCTGCTGCACTTCGCAAAAAGCTCAAAAAAGCCGGCTATGGTCATATTTCGGTGACGAACTGTGCAATCGGCACGATTCCCAAGGATGCACAGATCGTTGTATCGCATGAAAAGCTTGCGGAGCGTGCGATTGAGGACTCGCCGCAGGCAGAGCATATCTTCGTCAAGGATTTCACACAGAACAATGTGTATGAGATCATCATGGCGCGTTTGCAGAATGTAGCTGCTACGGGCAGCGGCGCAGCAGAGGAGGCCGTACAGGAAGGCATCCTGCTGAAGGAAAATATCCGTCTGGGACTTGCTGCGGGCAGCCGCGATGAAGCAATCCGCATGGCGGGTGAGCTTCTGGTCAAGGGCGGCTATGTCGATGCAGGCTATGTCGATGGTATGCTGCGCAGGGAGCAGGATATCAGCACCTATATCGGACGAGGCATTGCAATCCCGCATGGCGAAAATAAGGTCAAGGATCTCATCAAGAAGTCAGGCATGGTTGTGCTGCAGTATCCGCAGGGCGTTCCGTTCGGCAAAGAGACGGCACATCTGGTCATCGGTATTGCAGGCAAGGGCAACGATCATCTTTCCATTCTGGCGAATATCGCAACGACGATGGATGAGTTCGATGAGCAGCATATTCAGGAGCTTTATGAGACAAAAGACAAGAATATGATCTACAAATTGTTTACGGATATGGACGAATAAGGAAGCAGCAGAATAGATTTCACCATCCAGGCACTGCAAGGCTGGGATGGGCAGAAAATATCAATGAGTGAACAGATGAATAGATTTTAAATCTTTTAAGGCAGTGCGGATTGCCGGAAAAAAGAGCTTTTTTCGGCGACCCGCTATTTTTTTGACCCTTTTTCGGGCAGAAAGGAAGTTTTTTACATGAAACAGGCAGTACATTTTGGCGCAGGAAATATTGGCAGAGGTTTTATCGGACAGCTTTTGCATGCATCTGGTTATGAGATTACATTCATTGATGTAAATGAGGAGCTGGTGCAGGACATCAATACGCTTGGCAAATATCATATTGAGATCGTAGGCGACGTACCGCAGCGCATTCTTGTAGAAAATGTGCATGCAGTCAACGGCAATGAAATCGATACGGTCATTGAGAAAATCACGGAGGCTGATCTCGTCACGACGGCGATCGGGCCGAATATCCTGAAGTTCATTGCGCCGAATATCGCGAAAGGGCTTGCGCATCGCATGCAGGCAACAGACCGCCCGCTCAACATCATTGCCTGTGAGAATATGGTGGGCGGCTCTACGGTTTTGAAGAATTTTGTCTATGAAGCACTGAGTGATGAGCAGAAGGCAAAGGCGGACAAGCTTTATGGCTTCCCGGATGCAGCGGTTGACCGCATCGTGCCAATCCAGCATAATGCCGAAAAGCTGCTCGTGCAGGTAGAAGAATATGCGGAATGGGATGTGGATGCGACCGGAGTTGTCGGAGAAAAGCCTGCAATCGAGGGGCTTACCTATGTTGATAATCTGCAGGCCTATATTGAGCGCAAGCTATTTACCATCAACACAGGGCATGCGGCAATTGCTTATCTTGCCTATCAGAAAGGCATCAAGGATATCTGCACGGCGATGAAGGATCTTGATATCGCAGCGATGGCACGTCTTGTCTGGCAGGAAACGAGTGAGCTTCTGGTCAGGAAGTATGGCTTTGACCGTGCGGCGCATGAGAAATATGTCATTACGGCGGAAAAGCGTTTCAGCAGTCCGTATATTTCCGATGATGTTACGCGTGTAGCCCGCGGCCCGGTCCGCAAGCTTTCCGTGCGGGACCGTCTGACCTCTCCGGCATTGCAGCTCATGGAACAGGGGGTCACGGCAGAGGCTCTTGCCGCTGTCATTGCAGCAGCGCTCCATTTTGACTATGCCGGGGATCAGGAGGCTGTCGAGGTCCAGCGCTATATCAAAGAGCATGGTATGGCCGAGGCAATCAGCCATTTCACGGAGATTCCGGCAAACAGCAAGCTGTATGCGCTCATTGAGCAAAAGTCAGCCTGAACAGATAGGCGAAAAGGGACGGTTCAACGGAACTGTCCCTTTTTGCGTGCATTTCGCAGAAAATGTATTCCAGGGGCTGAGGTGCAGGTCTACCTGGAGATGGGAAGGCTGTTCCTGGTCTTCAAGGAAATGAGAGCTTATGGGGTTCGCAAGGTATATGAGCTTCAATGGAATGAGGAAAAAATGGCTTCAGTTATGCGGAAAAAGAGATTTAAGGAAACGCTGATGAATAAGGTGGTTCAGATTGCCGGATCGACCAGCATGTTCTTAAATACTGAATGCCAGGATATTAATAAAAAGTACCGCCTATCCGAAAACCGGATAAGCGGTACTTTTGTCAGAAGCGATGATTATTCCTCTGCGAGCCGGGCTGCTTCAGCTTCGGCAGCGGCTTTCTTTTTGCCGTTCAGGCTGTATTTCAGCGTGAGTACAATGAGTGCAGCGCAGAACATGAAGAAGGACATGAGATAATAGCCGAGATCGAAGGAGCCTGTATTGGTTTTGACCCAGCCCATCATATACGGGCCGACCCAGCCGCCAAGATTGCCGCAGGAATTGATGAGTGCAACGGAGCCGGCAGCGGCCGGACCGGTGAGGAAGGTCGTCGGGATTGTCCACCATACGCCCATGGAGGCATAGATGCCGATGGCAGACAGGCAGATGAGGAAAAGTGCAGTGGACATATCGTGAGCGAGCGGACTCAGTCCGAGGCCGATTGCACCCACGAACAGCGTGCCGGATACGTGCCAGACCTTGTCGCCTGTTTTGGCAGAGGTATGGCCGATGACGAGCTGGACGACGAGGGCAGCAATCATCGGGATGGCGATTGCACCGCCAAGCAGCTGAGTGGACCAGCCGGACAGACCTTTGAGTACGGTTGGCATCCAGAAATTGAAGCCCCAGAAACCGATGACCCAGAGGAAATAGATGAGACAGAGCTTAAGGACTTTCGGATCCGTGAGTGCCTGCATTACACTGTATTTTTTTGCTTTTAAAAGACGAGCCTGTTCTTTTTGGCAGGCATCGGTAAGCCAGGCTTTTTCACCATCGGTGAGCCAGGAAACCTGAGCTGGACGGTCTTTGACGCAGAAGAAAAAGAAAACGGCGAACGCGAGAGCTGGTACGGCCTCAAGAATGAAGAGCTCCTGCCAGCCATGCAGGCCGAAGAAGGAGGTATTCAGCAGTACACCGGCGAGCGGTGCGCCGACAATCGTAGAGAGCAGAAGCGAGGTCAGCATGAGCGAGGTGGCGCGGGAGCGCTCATTCGCTGTGAACCACTGCGGGAAAAGTACGGAATAGATGACCGGATAGAGACTGGCTTCTGATGCGCCGAGCAGGAAGCGGCAGAGATAGAACTCTGTCTGGGTATGCATGAAGGCCATGAAGACGCAGACAAGACCCCAGGTAAACATGATGCGTGCAATCCATTTCGTTGCGGAGAACTTTGCTGCGATGAGTGAGCCAGGAATCTCGAAAATGAGATAGCCCATGAAGAAGATGCCGGCACCGGCACCAAAAATTTCCGGTGTGATCCAGGTCAGGTCCTGCTCCATTGTAAGCTTTGCATAGGCGATATTCACGCGGTCAATGCAGGCGATGATGGAGACAAGAAAGATCGGCAGGATGATGCGCAAATCGCGCTGTCTTTTTAGTCTGGCAAAATTGATTGATTCCATGATGATTCCCCCTAAAAATAAATAAGTAAAAAAATAAACCTCCGTCCCGTAAAGGGACGGAGGTTAGTTTCCGTGATACCACCCAGTTTTCCGGTGCAAGGCACCAGACACTCTGCAACGTACATGACAATACGCGTCTCCGGTAACGTGGAGCAGACGTTTTGGCTTACCGTTTCCTTCAGCCGCACTCCTCAAGGATGATTTTCATCTCTGCCTCAGCTGCCGTCTTTCAGCAAATCGACGGCTCTCTGGAAACCTACAGCAAAGAGTACTTTTTCCTGTCACAGGATGTTTCTTGTGATTACAAGTTTACAATGATGTTACACATTTACAAAAACTTGATGTAGCTTAATATACGCGCTTTGCGTGTGAATGTCAAGCGGATTTGAGGAAAAAAGACAAAAAGTGTTTTGCATGTGTTTTTAGAGTGGACAATGTGACTGACTACAAGGCATAAAGTACAGTCTGTGTGGAAGCGTATGCTGCATGCTTGCAGGCTGCCTGCAAAAATAAACTTCTTGCCAAACGACAATACATTTACGCAAGATCTTTAAACATGTTATACTGAAAAGAAGAAAATCATGAAGGGTGGATGGGTATGGGGATATATTTGAATCCGACGGATAAAAGCTTTCGCATATCGCGCCGTTCGAAGATTTATGTAGATAAAAGCGGATTGATTTCTTATTTGAATGGTGTATTGGATACCGAGCAGCGATTTGTTTGTGTAAGTCGTCCAAGGCGTTTTGGAAAATCTATGGCAGCGAATATGGTTGCTGCTTATTATACACGCAGCAGAGATGCAAAGGAGAGTTTTCGGGGGCTGAAGATAGAGCAGGATGATTCTTTTGCAATCTATGCGAATCAATTCGATGTAGTGAAAATCAATATGCAGGAATTCCTGAGCCAATCGCATGGCATGGAAGAAATGCTGCTGCGTCTGAAACGATTTGTTTTGCAGGATATAGTTCGTGAGTATCCGGCGGATGATTATCTTGATGTACAGGACTTATCAACAACGATGGCGGATATTTATGCAAGAACAGAGCGTTCCTTTGTCATTGTTATTGATGAATGGGATTGTATTTTCCGTGAATATCGGGGCGGAAGCGAAGCACAAAAGCTATATCTTGATTTTTTGCGGGATTGGCTGAAAGATAAATCCTATATTGCGCTGGCATATATGACAGGAATCCTGCCAATCAAAAAGTATGGAACGCATTCGGCATTGAATATGTTTACAGAATTCTCTATGGAAAACCCGCGAGAATTAACAGAATTTGTCGGGTTTACAGCAGAAGAGGTAAAATGCCTGTGCAGCAGGTATCATATGGATTATGATGAATGCCAATCATGGTATGACGGCTATTCTTTTCTGCGCCAGAAGGGAATTTACAATCCTCATTCTGTAGTAGAGGCAATGACAAGCGGTGTCTATGATACGTATTGGAATAAAACTGAGACTTATGAGGCGCTGCAAAGCTATATCAATATGAACTTTGATGGTTTACGGGATAATATTATTCGCCTGCTGGCAGGGAGCCGGGTTCGAATCAGTACTGGACGGTTTGCCAATGACATGACCACTTTTTCCGGCATGGATGATGTTCTTACCTTGCTTGTCCATCTTGGATATCTGGCTTATGATTTCTCAACAGCAGAGGTTTTTATTCCGAATCAGGAAATTGCCATCGAATATGAAAATGCGATTGATTATGACCATTGGGGACAGATCGTTCAGGCTATTGAAAAATCAGACCATCTATTGGATGCGACTTTGGCTAAAGATTGTCCTGCTGTGGCAAATGGCATTGCCGCTGCTCATCTGGAGACAAGTCATTTACAGTACAATGATGAGAATGCACTATCCTACACGGTAGCACTTGCCTATTATAGTGCACGAAAGCAATATCATATTGTGCGGGAAATGCCTGCTGGTAAAGGCTTTGCAGATCTGGTGTTTTTGCCAAGAGAAATGTATGGAGATTATCCGGCTATTGTTATTGAACTGAAATGGGACAAAGGGGCAGATACTGCCATTCGTCAAATTCGGGAGAAGGAATATGGGAGTGCTTTGAAAGAATATGCAGGAAAAATTTTGCTTGTAGGCATTAATTACGATAAAAAGAGCCGCAGGCATAGCTGCAGGATTGAGGAAGCTCTGAAGCAGGCAGCTGATTTGTAACAAATATTACGCCGTTTAGTTCTACTTTATGTTAAGATGAAGAAAATGATCGGCGAGGGTGATGATGATGAAAGAGTCCTCATGTG
>CAZTAP010000031.1:0-20795 GCA_964611665.1 uncultured Selenomonadaceae bacterium
ACGGGAACGCCGATCCGTTGCAAAATCCTCCAAAAACAGCTTATCGATTTTCAAAACATCAATGGGCAAAGTACGCAAAAAATTCAACGATGAAAAACCTGAGCCAAAATCATCCATGGCAATGCGAAACCCCTCATTATGCAGCTGCTTCAACATGAACTGCATAAGTTCACGGTCTTCAAAAAATGCATTCTCGGTGATTTCTATTTCAATCCATTCCGGCTTGATCTGATGGCGCGCCAGGATCCGCAGCAGTTCACCTACAAAGTTTCGATCCAGCAGGTGCACACGGGAAAAATTAACTGCAACAGGAACTACTGGTTTACGTGCAGCCATGCGATTGCGCAGTTCAGCGCAGATACGATCCAGTAAATGAAAGTCCAACACGGTAATCAGCCCGTTATGCTCAAACAACTCAATGAATTCTCCCGGCATCAGGATATTCCCCTTGCCGCTTTCCCAGCGGACTAAAGCTTCACAGCTTGCAATCCGTCCACTTTTTGCATCAACTTTAGGCTGATACCAAATCTTGAATTCCTCGTTGAACCGTGCCGCCTCAAAATTCTCCAGCATCGTATTTTCTACAGTATAGCGATGCATAAGCTTCTCATCAAAAACCATATAGGCATCGGGCTCTTCTCCCTGCTGCGAATGCCTTGCAGCAAAAACCGCATATTGGCGCATTTGACGCAGGCCGACCAGATGATCCGTCACCGGATAAAATCCCCTGCGAAATAAATTTTCCTGCGTGATCAGCAGCGTCCGGAAACCTGCATCTTTAAAATCAAAGCGTGCAGCTGCTGCGGCTGCATCCTTTTCATGAATCAGACAAACGAATTCATCCGCATGCACCCGTGCACAAAGTTCATTTTCCCGACAGGCAGTGCGCAGCAATTTTGCCACCTGCAGAAGCATGGCATCCCCCTGCTGAGTTCCATAAAGTGAATTGACATGTTTAAAATCATGAATATCAATGCTCAGAACCCAAAACGGTTCTTGCGGATATTCCCTGAGCAGTTTTGCCGCTTTTTCATCAAAGCCATTTACATTCAAAAGCCCGGTAAGACGATCCTGCAGCGAAAGCTCCAGAAGCATCTCAACCATTGTATTAAAGGCCACAGACAGATCATTGGTCAGTGACATACGCTGCACATAGTCACCTGTCGTCACCTCATTCATCAGCCAGATCAAGTGCTGCAGCATACCGTGAACGGATTTCAACGGTCCTGCCAGCACATTTTCCCTTGAAGGCATCCTTGCATCCCAGATGCGGCCATTTGCCAGATCGCTTCCAAATAAACGGGCTTCCAGCACGAAATCGCGCAGCAAATCCAGCCCCGCACCCAGCCTTTGCATAGAAACCGGAAGCTTTTCCATTGCAAGCTCAGCTTTTTCCGGTTCATATATGATTTGACGCAGATAAGAAAACAGCAGCTCATTTCCTGCATCATATTCCTTCTCAGGCATAGTATTCTCCTCTATTCTCTTTTTGCTCATTGCACTTGTCTGCCCTCAAAACGACAGACGTGATCCCCGGTTGCCCAGCAATCGACTTCACGAACCTCATAGTGCTTGTCCGTGTAGCTCTCAAAGATTCCCTGCAGAAAGCCTTCGTCATAATGACAGGCAGCTTCTCCCGTAACCGGAAGGCCGCTGCAATCCAGATCTTCTCCTACGGTAACAACAAACTCCGATAAATCCCGCTGCATTTTTTCTATACGCAGCACCCCGATTTTCAGTGCCAACAGCTGGTCCGCCAGTTCTGCCAGAAAATGTCCGACATCCAGCTGCAAATCCAGCAAATGCCCGGCAAGCTCAGTTCCTGCACGTCTGCCCGCTTTTCGAACCAGCTCGTCCGCCTTCTCTTTTCCCTGGTCATGGCACAATACATCATACATTGCATACGCAAAAATCCGGTAAACCCGCACAGGCATGTCCGGTCCGAGGTTCGGACGTCCCGCTTCTATGTCCCCAAGTCCGTTCCACCTGAAATCTGCATGCGAGCTTTTTTCAAACACATTTTTCATCCTATAGTCTCCATTTCTTCCAGAAATAACTTGCACACAAAGTCCTTTTCTATCACTTTACTACAACCTTTTATCCTAGTCAATGAAGAATAAACAAGAGAAGCTGATTAGACCCGTTAAGGAAAATATAGTATAATTTAAGGGTGCCTGTCAGGTACAAATTTTCCGAATACATTGACGGAGGCATTTCATCTTATGTTAAAAATTGCAATTTATGGTAAAGGTGGAATCGGCAAATCTACGCTTACCAGCAACCTGTCCGCCGCCTTTGCTTTTCTGGGGCAAAAAGTCATCCAAATTGGCTGTGACCCAAAAGCTGATTCAACCATCAATTTACTTGGTGGGAAATCTTTGATTCCTGTCATGAACTATATGCGGGACCATGATGCAGAGCCTGAGCACCTCGATCAGATTTCCCGTACCGGCTATGGCAATGTACTCTGCATTGAAACAGGAGGCCCTACACCAGGCCTTGGCTGTGCAGGCCGTGGTATTATCGCCACCTTCAGTCTTCTCGAAGAACTGGACCTTTTTGAAAGCTTCCAGCCAGATGTTGTACTTTATGACGTACTGGGCGATGTTGTTTGCGGCGGCTTTGCTGCACCTATCCGCGAAGGCTACGCCGAGCAGGTCCTCATTGTCACCTCGGGAGAGAAAATGGCCCTCTATGCGGCCAATAACATTTACCGCGCGGTCCAGAATTTCGCTGACCGAAGCTACGCCAGGGTAAGCGGCATCCTGCTGAACCGCCGCAACGTTCCGCAGGAGGAAGAAAAAGTCCGTCGTTTTGCGGAGGCGCGCAGCCTGCCCATCCTCGCAGACTTTCCGCGCAGTGATGCCATCAACCATTTCGAAGAAGAGGGCAAGACCGTCATCGAAGGGGACAGTACACTGCCCATCAGCCAGCAATTCCTGACACTCGCAAAACATCTAAGGAAACGCTGAAACTTTATTGTGAGGTATCTCTATGAAAAAAGAGCCGTATTATATAACCGCAGGCAAGCTCGTCAGGCTGGGACGTGATGCTGTCCCGGCAGAATTTTTACCGCATACACATCTGATCTACAGTTCCCCGGCCACACTTGCATTTAATTCACCGGGTGCCCAGGGCTTTGGCGTCAAACGTGCCGGCCTGGCTATCCCTGGTTCTGTCATGCTGCTGGTAGCACCAGCCTGCTGCGGCCGCAACACGACGGCGCTCAATGAATCAGGATACCGCGAACGCTTCTTCTATTTGCTGCAGGACGAAAAAGATATCATTACCGGACGCCATCTGCGGCGCATCCCTGAGGCTGTAGAAAAGATCTGCATGTCGCTGCCAGAAAAGCCTTCCGTTGTCATGCTCTGCATTACCTGTGTCGATGCTCTGCTGGGAACCGATATGGATCGTGTCTGCCGCAAGGCAGAGCAGCAGGCTGGGGTTCCCGTACGCCCATGCTATATGTATGCACTCACGCGTGAAAGCCGCAAACCACCCATGGCAGCTGTACGTCAGACGCTTTACTCATTGCTGCAGCCCGCTCATAAAAATCCTCGTGCCGTCAATCTGCTTGGTTATTTTTCGCCTCTGCAGGAGGATTGTGAGCTCTACGTTCTGCTGCGGCAGATGGGTCTGAAAGAAATCCGGGAGATTTCCCGCTGCAAAAACTATACAGAATATCTCGCGATGAGTCAGGCGAATTTCAACCTCGTCCTGCATCCGGAATCAAGACTGGCAGCCTCTGATCTGGAAAAGCGGCTGCAGATTCCTTCTATCGAGCTGCCCCGGCTCTATCAGCTGGACAAACTGCACACACTATATCAAATCCTTGCCAAAACCCTGTCCTCGTCCATCGATGATACCGTCTTTTATCAAGCTGCACAAAGGACCGTCCAGGAATTCTGCACACAATATCGTGAGCTGCCCATCGCTATCGGCAGCATGCTCAACGCCAATTCTTTTGAACTTGCTCTTGCACTGACACGTTACGGACTCCGGGTGACGGAAATCTATGCCGCTCCCGTCCCGGAGGATTTCGTCTACCTGCGCCGTCTTGCAGAATTGGCTCCTGCGATCCGCATCTTCACGAATCTTTCGCCTACCATGCTGTACTACGATTGTGCAGCGAGCCCGGCCGCCCTGACCATTGGCCAGGATGCAGGCTACTATCATCCATCTGCCGCAAACATTCCCTGGAACGGCGAGCGGCAGCCTTTCGGTTATGCCGGAGTCCGGCAGCTTTTCCAGGAAATGCTTCGACAATGCAGGGAGGTATCCATATGAAAGGTTTACGGCTTTATCTTCCGCCCTTTGCACCGGATCAGTCCGGCGCAGTTTCCGTACTCTATCGTCTGGGCGGTCTTATCGTGATTTGTGATGCAGGCGGCTGTACGGGGAATATCTGCGGCTTCGATGAACCCCGCTGGTTCCAGGAAAAAAGTGCAATTTTCAGTGCCGGGCTTCGTGACATGGATGCCATCCTTGGACGCGATGACCGTCTCATCAGCAAGCTCGGCACCGCAGCCCGGCAAATCGATGCAAAGTTCGCAGCAATCATCGGCACTCCTGTGCCTGCTGTCATCGGTACAGACTACCAGGCACTGAAGCATATGGCTGAAAACGAACTGCACATGCCGGTACTCACCATCGATACGAACGGAACACGCCTGTATGATGAGGGCGCTGCCAAAGCTTTCCTGAGCCTGTTTGCTGCCTTTGCCGTAGATTCAGCAGAGCCCGGGCCGGATACCTTTGGCATCCTTGGCGCCACACCACTCGATCTGGAAATGGCCTGCACGCCTGACCTGCTTCTGCAGATGCTAAAGGAACGCGGCTGCAAACATGTTCTTTGCCATGGCATGGATGGATCTGTCGAAACGATTGCCGCAGCCGGCAAAGCCAGTCGCAATTTTGTTCTTTCCCCGGTCGGACTCACAGCTGCACAATTCTTGCAGAAAAAGTTTGGTACCCCTTATGAATGCTTTGATCCAACGGCTGCCGCCGCACTCCGGCAGGCAATGCAGCAGCAGCAAATAAGCATTCCGTCCTGCTGGAAGAAAATACTCATTCTTCACCAGCAAATCCGTGCCAATACCCTGCGCCAATATCTCCGGACAAAGCTTCCCGATGCACAAATCACTGTGGCCACCTGGTTCATGACCGTCCCAGAAGACACTCTGCCACAGGATACCATTTTGCAGGAAGAAGAGGACTTCCAGCAGCTCGTACAGGAAAATACCTACGACTGCATCATCGGCGATGCGCTGTTCCAGCGCGCAATCCCGGATTTCACCGGCACCTATCTGATGCTGCCCCATTTCGCGGTCTCTGGCAGAGCCTGAAGAAAATACACCATAGAAAGCATGTGATCCTATTTCCAGCCAAACATTGAACCTCAAGGTCTATGGCATCGTACAGGGGGTTGGCTTCCGTCCCTTCGTGAGCCGTATTGCCGCCAAATATCAAATCAAAGGCAGTGTCTGCAACAAAGGCCCCTATGTTGAAATCTTCGCACAGGGTACAGAAGCCTCCATGCAGGCCTTCTGCCATGCTTTGGAAGCCGATGCTCCGGAACGCTCTGCTATCCTGAAGATCGACCGGCAAAAAAAGACTGGCCTGCAGGTTTTTTCCGATTTTTCCATCATCGAAAGTGCCAAAGAACGTGGCGATATTTTCGTCTCACCAGATATTGCCATCTGCGAGCAATGCAAAAAGGAACTCTTCGATGCAAAAAACCGCCGCTATCTGCATCCATTCATCAACTGCACAGCCTGTGGACCACGGCTGACTATCCTTGATTCCATGCCTTATGACCGCGAACGTACAAGCATGGGTGAGTTTCCCATGTGCAAAGCCTGCGAAGAGGAATATACCCACGCCGAAACGCGCCGCTACGATGCACAGCCAGTCTGCTGCAATGACTGCGGCCCGGAAGTATATATATCCGGCAGCAATGAGCATGGTGCTGCAGCAATCACGCATACACGTAAAATAATTGCTGCAGGCGGCATTGCGGCCATCAAGGGAATCGGCGGTTTCCATCTTTGCTGCGATGCCTCCAACGAAGAAGCCGTACAAAGACTGCGCAGTCTCAAACATCGTCCGGTCAAACCATTCGCTGTCATGCTGAAAAATCTGCATACAGCTGAGCGTGAATGCATGATAAGCCAGGCTCAGGCTGAGCTTCTCAACGGTCATCAAAAACCGATTATCCTGCTGAAGAAAAAGCCCCTTGGCAGACTTGTCCCCGCCATCGCACCGGGCAATCCCAAAGTTGGCGTCATGCTGCCCTATGCCCCCGTTCAGCTTCTGCTCTTTGATTATCCGGACGGCATCATCATGCCGGACTGCCTGGTAATGACCAGCGGCAATCCTTCAGGCGCACCGATCTGCCGTACCGATCAGGACGTCAACAGCCAGTTAGTCGGATTATGCGATATCGTGTTGTCCCATAACCGGAAAATCCGCCTGCGCGCAGATGACTCCGTCATGGATTTCTTTGAGGACAAGCCTTATATGATTCGACGCAGCCGCGGCTACGCACCGCTTCCCATTATGCTGAGCGGAAACTGGACCGGTGAAGTTCTCGGCATTGGCGGCGAACTCAAAAACACCTTCTGTCTTGCACACGATGCACTTCTTTATCCCTCTCCTTATATCGGTGACATGAGTGATTTACGTACCGTTCTCGCACTCAAAGAATCCATTATACGCATGGAAACCCTTCTCGAAACAAAGCCTTCTCTTGTTGCCTGCGATCTGCATCCACGCTACAATACGACGCAGACAGCCAAAGAGCTCAGACTGCCCATACTGCCTGTCCAGCACCATTATGCCCATATTCTGTCCTGCATGGCAGAGAATGATTATCTGCTGCCTGTCATCGGTGTTTCCTTCGATGGTACTGGCTATGGTACCGATGGAACTATCTGGGGCGGAGAATTCCTGCGGGCCGACCTGCAAGGTTTTGAACGCCTTGGCTCCATCCAGCCTTTTCGACAGACAGGAGGCGACAAAGCCTCCATTGAAGGCTGGCGCATTGCAGTCGCGATGCTTTATGCCCAGACCGGCTCACAGGAAGAAACTGCCCGGCTGGTCAAAAAGCTGCACCTATGTAACGAAAAAGACCTGCCCGCACAATTTTTTATGGCTGATCAGAATGTCAATTGCATCACCTCTACCAGTGCCGGACGCCTGTTTGATGCGGTAAGTGCTCTCCTTGGCATACGGCAGGCTTCTACCTTCGAAGGAGAAGCTTCCATGTATCTGGAATTCGCCGCCGGGGCCTGGCTGCAAGACCATGGCCAGCACCAGACAGCAGAGACCCCTCCATCCTTTGCCTGCGCAGAAGACGGACGCTTCCTGCTGCCAACCAGCAAGCTCTTCCAGTCACTTACTGAACAGTATCTAGCTGGAACTGAACCAGCATATCTGGCCTATGCTTTTCATCTGCAGCTGGCTGCCCAAATCACTGCTGGCTGCGAGCGGGCTGCAGCACTGAGCGGTTTGCATGTCATTGCACTGAGCGGCGGCGTATTCCAAAATCAGCTGCTCTTGCAGCTCTGTACCAACAGCCTGCGGCAAAAGGGATTTCAAGTCCTGCTGCACAGTCTCGTTCCACCAAACGACGGTGGTCTTGCCCTCGGACAGGCGCTGGCCGCCATGGCAAAAATCAAGAGAAAAATTTGAGACTTTAACGGAGGTTTTATTATGTGTGTCGGATTACCTGCAAAAATATTGAAATTATCGGATGGAACTGCCCTCGTGGATGCCTCTGGCGCAAAGCGCGAAGTATCCGCTGCACTGCTGGATGAATTAGAGCCCGGCGACTATGTCATGATACATGCGGGCATTGCGATTGCAAAGATCACCGAAAATGATACGGAAGAAGCCGCCAATCTATTGGAGGAATTATAATGGAAACCAGCGAAAAAGATATTATCCGAAAGGCTCTGCAGATCATTCAGAGCTATACCGGGCCAAAGCTCAGAATCATGGAAGTTTGCGGCACGCATACGCATGAAATCTTCCGGCTTGGCATTCGTCAGCTGCTGCCAGACAACATAGAACTCATCTCCGGACCTGGCTGCCCGGTCTGTGTAACACCGGCAGATTTTATCGATGAAGCCGTCTGGCTCAGCCTGAAAGCCGGCGCAGCGATCTGCACCTTTGGCGACCTGCTCCGTGTGCCAGGCAGCGTACATAGTCTTGCCGCAGCCCGCAGTCTGGGCGGCAACGTCCAAATCGTCTATACTCCGCTGGATGCCATGCAATATGCAGAAAAACATCCGCATGAATCCGTCGTTTTCTTGTCCGTCGGCTTTGAAACAACAACACCGGCCAGCTGTCTGGCAGCAAAACAGGCAAGGGAAAAAGGGCTCTCGAATTTTTCCCTGCTCACTGCAAACAAGACCATGGACAACGCCTACCCGGCACTCAGGGACAGTGCAGACGCCTTTCTCTACCCCGGTCATGTGCATGCAATCATGGGCACAAAGCTCGGCGAAGAGCTGCAAAAACAAGGAATTTCCGGCGTAATCACGGGCTTTACCGCCAGGGAAATCCTCACTGCACTAGCGTTCATCGTCCGCAAAGTACCAGATGGGACTGCTTTTTTCAAGAACTGTTACCCACGTGTCGTTACGCCGACAGGCAGCAAGGCCGCCAAAACATTGATGTGTGCACTTATGGAGCCCTGTGATGCTGAGTGGCGCGGCATTGGCATCATAAAGCAAAGCGGACTGCGCCTGAAGCCGGACTGGGCAGCATTCGATGCACGCAAGATTTTCTCCCTGCCCAAAATGAAGGGAAAAACCAATCCAGCCTGCCGCTGCGGCGATATTCTGCGAGGCAGCTGCAAGCCATCGGACTGTCCTGTTTTCAGCAAAGGCTGTACGCCTGAGCATCCGATTGGTGCCTGCATGGTTTCCCACGAAGGTGCCTGCTCTGCCTATTATCAATATGGAGGAAACGTTTAAATGGAAAAAACCATCACACTTGCACATGGTGCCGGCGGCCGCCAGACCGCCGACCTGATCAAAAATATCTTTGCACGCCATTTCAGCAATCCCGAGTTTACGGCCGATGATGCAGCTGTCCTGCCCGCACCTGCTGGAAAACTGGCCTTCACGACAGATGGGTTCATCGTTTCCCCTTGGAAATTCCCCGGGGGAAATATCGGCAAGCTCAGTATCTGTGGTACGGTAAATGACCTTGCCTGTATGGGCGCAAAACCGCTCTATCTTTCCTGTGCTTTTGTCATCGAAGAAGGATTCCCTCTTGATGCGCTGGAAGAAATCGCAGCATCCATGGAAAAAACTGCCAAAGAAGCTGATGTCCGCATCGTTGCCGGAGACACCAAAGTCGCAGGCAAAGGACAAGTCGATCACATCTTTATTACAACGACCGGCATCGGTGAATTGCAGACGGACATCCATACCTCTGGCGCTAACGCCCAGCCTGGCGATGCGATCCTGGTCACCGGCGATATCGGCCGTCATGGCTGTGCGATTTTGCTCGCACGGGGCAGCTACAGCATCGATGCGGCAGTAACCAGCGATTGTGCACCGCTCTGGCCTATGGTAAACGCCCTGCTGAAAGAGACTACGGATATCCATACCATGCGTGATGCAACGCGCGGCGGCACCGGCACAGTACTCTACGAAATTGCCGCAGAAAGTCAGGTCGGCATATGCCTTGATGCCACGAAACTTCCCGTTGCACCGGCGGTGCGCGGCGTATGCGGCATGCTGGGGCTGGAGCCTCTGTACCTGGCTTGTGAGGGACGCCTTGTCATCTTTGCCCCGAAAGAAAAAGCCGCACAGCTGCTCAGCACCCTGCAGCAAAGTCCTTATGGCCAGGAAGCTGCGATCATTGGTGAAGTCACAGCTGCGCATCCGGGAAAGGTTACCCTGACCACAGAACTCGGTGTCCAGACGCTGCTTCCGCCGCCAGGAGGCGAGCTTTTGCCAAGAATTTGCTAATTTTTCCAAAGGTGTGACATGCTATGCTAAAAAAAATCTCAGGAAATACACCACCTGCCTGGCTCAGGATCGGCGATGCCCAATTTCCAGAGCCCTTTCCTGCCAGTCTGGAATATTCTCCGCCTGCCCGCGGCACCTGGAACATCGTCCATACGGGCATGCTGGTACCTCAGAGCCATCAAATCTATATCTGTGCGATTGGCTGTATTCGGGGTGTCATTTTGACGGCTGCCGAAATGGGTGCCATGGACCGTTTCTCTACCGTAATCATCGAAGAAAAAAATATCCTGAAAGGCGACATCGAGGCACTCATGCTGGATGGGATTGCAGACATCCTGCAGCGCCTGCCGGAACTGCCGCCTGCAGTACTGGTATTTACCAGCTGTATCCATCATTTTCTTGGCTGCAATATGCCATTTGTTTATCGAAAGCTCAGAGAACGATTCCCGCAAACTGCATTCGCAGAATGCACCATGGACCCCATCCGGCGAAAAAGCGGCCTCACCGCAGAGCAGTCCTGCCGCAAGAGCATCTACGATCTGCTGCAGCCTGCTCCGCAGGAAAAGCATGCAGTCAACCTGTTGGGCAATGATCTGCCCACGCTGGAAAACAGCGAATTGCTCCAGCTGCTGAAGCAAAACGGATGGACGATCAGGGACCTGACGCTTTGTCAAAACTATGCAGACTTCCAGGCCATGGCAAGGGCAAGTCTGAATCTTTACTATAATCCCGATGCGCGTTTTGCAGCAAAAGCTCTGACCCAGCGGCTGGGTCAGCCAGCTCTTTATCTGCCGCTCAGCTATGATTTTGCAGAGATCGCTGCCACGTTGCAAAAGCTTGCAGCACAACTGCAGATTCCGACTCCCGACTATACTTCCGCTATCCAAAAAACCGAAGCTGCACTGCGGGCACTACGCGAAGAAATCGGCTCCATACCGCTTGCACTCGATTATTCCGTTACCTTCCGTCCGTTCAGTCTCGCACGGCTGCTTGTACGCTATGGCTTTTGTCTGGAACGTATATATGCAGACGTTATTGCCGCAGATGATCGGGCAGATTTCCTCTGGCTGCAAAACCATGCCCCGGAAATCCGTCTTTACCCGACAAAACAGCCCTGGATGCGCCGCCTGAAACGCAGCACTGACCGGCGCTTTCTTGCCATCGGACAAAAGGCCGCATACTTCACCGGCAGCGATTATTTTGTCAATCTCGTAGAGACCGGCGGCCTTTATGGCTTTGCCGGCATACAACGCTTTGTGGAGCTCCTGCAGGAGGCATTTCATACGCCTAAGGACTGCCGCAAATTGATTCAGCAAAAAGGATGGGGGGGCACCTGCTGCCTATGAAGCAAACAACGCGTATTATTTCAACCTATTCCTCCGACGTTTTCGGTGTCTGCTCTGCTTTGTTCGAGCTTGGCGGCATGATTGTCATGCATGATCCTTCAGGCTGCAACTCAACCTATACCACACATGACGAGCCTCGCTGGTACGATATGGACAGTCAGATCTATATATCCGGTCTTACCGAACTGGATGCCATTACGGGCAATGATGAAAAATTCGTACGGAATATCGTCGAAACAGCCCTTGCACAAAAACCGGCATTCATCGTACTCACCCGAACCCCCATTCCGCTGATGATCGGCACAGACTTTCCTGCTCTGGCCAAAATCATCGCACAAAAAACCGGCATTCCAACCTGGAGCCTGCCAACCAATAGCATGAATTCCTATGTTTATGGTGCTTCCCTGGCCTTCAACCTGCTGGCCCGGAATCTGCCTGCTGCCGGCAATCATAACTCAGTCACCCGGCCAGACAAAGCACGCATAAATCTTTTGGGAGTCACACCACTGGATTTTTCTAACAATGGCAGTGATATCTCCTTACAGCACTGGCTCGAACGAAATGATTTCTTTGTACAAAGCTGCTGGGCCATGGGCAGCAGCCTGGCCAGACTGCAAAGTTCAGCCGCCGCTGATGTCAGCCTCGTCCTAAGCTTCAGCGGCCTCGCGGCTGCCAGGACACTTTACGAACGCTTCGGCATTCCCTATGTCATCGGCGTACCGATTGGCCCATTGCAGCCAGTCATCGCAAGCGCTCTGCATACAGCTGTGAACAGTACACATTGTGCAATTGCCTGGGGAAAACTGTCTGCACAGACAACGGGTAAACGAGTCTGCCTCATTGGTGAAAGCATCTATATGAAATCACTGGCCGCAGCAATCACACAAATCAGCAATTGCGGCACCAGCGTCATTTGTCCGCTGGAAACAGAGTCCGGACTCCTCTCAGCCAAAGACAGCTGTGCAAAATATGAGACAGACATCGCCCCACTGCTGCAGACAGCAGATTTGGTCTTTGCAGATCCACTCTATGCCCCCATCTGCCCAAAAGCTGCACGCTTCATTTCTCTGCCGCATGAAGGCTTTTCCGGCCGTCTTTATCGTTCGGAAATCCCTGACCTCATCAAGGATTTTGACTCTTTCATAGAAGGGAAGTTTGAACTATGGGACTAAATGATACACCATCCGGCGAACGCCTGCATATCGGTTTCTTCGGCCGGCGCAACGCAGGAAAATCCAGCATTGTCAACGCGGTGACCGGGCAGGACCTCGCTATTGTCTCCTCTGCCAAGGGCACCACGACCGATCCGGTCTACAAAGCCATGGAACTTCTGCCGCTTGGCCCTGTCATGATGATCGACACACCAGGCTTTGATGACAGCGGTGCACTCGGTGAGCTGCGCATTCGCAAAACCCGGCAGGTACTGAACAAAACGGATATTGCCATCCTGGTCGTCGATGCGGCCGAAGGACTTTGTACTGCAGATAAGGAGCTGCTGGCACTTTTCAAAACACGTGCGCTCCCCTGGCTGATTGTCTGGAACAAATGCGATCTGATGCCTGACTTTTCCACAAGTACACCAAACGAAATCCTTGTCAGTGCTCTAAAACAGGAAAATATTTACGAACTCAAAGAACGTATCGGTCAATTAGCCCCAGAGGAAAACAACCGTCATTTGCTGCGTGATAAGCTGCAGCCTGGTGAATTCATCCTGCTTGTCGTCCCCATCGACTCAGCGGCACCAAAAGGCCGTCTCATCCTGCCGCAGCAGCAGGTCATTCGTGAGATCATCGATGCAGGTGCAATGGCTGTCATCACAAGAGAAAGCGAGCTCGCCCTGACACTTGCAAAGCTTGGCCAAAAACCAGCACTCGTTATCTGTGACAGTCAGGTCTTTCAACGAGTAGACAAGGAAACCCCGGCAGATATCCTGCTGACCTCCTTCTCCATCCTCATGGCCCGTTACAAGGGCTTTCTGGCGCAGGCAGTTCATGGTGTGCACGCCGTTGACCAGCTTCAGGATGGCGATACCATCCTCATTGCCGAAGGCTGTACACACCACCGCCAATGCGATGATATCGGCACCGTAAAAATCCCGCGCTGGCTGCACCAATACACCGGCAGGCAGCTGCAAATCAAAACCTGCAGCGGTACAGAATTTCCAGAGGATCTTTCTCCCTATGCTCTCATCATTCACTGCGGCGGCTGCATGCTGAATCCCAGGGAAATCGCATATCGGATGAAATGCGCTGCGATGCAGCAGATTCCTATCACAAACTATGGAACCTTTATCGCCTATACCCATGGTATTTTAAAACGCAGCCTGCAAATTTTTCCCGAACTGATACAAACTCCAGCTTCTTTGTAAAAATAATTCATCTGCCTTTTATGGGAGGAATCTTCATGAAACAATTTTCTTTTCGTTTAGAAAAGCTTAGCCATTTGGAGCTATGCATTACAGCCTTTCTTGAACAATGTCCAAAACAATATTCCTGTATTCTTGCATCTGTTTTTACTTCCAGCAGTGATCCTGCTGATCTGCATAACATCGTCCGTCTGCTTGAAGAGAAACTCCCTCATTCAACCATTGTCGGCACAACAACCTTCGGTGAAATTGCAGCCGGACATGCTCTGCTGCAAACAACGGTAATTACCTTCATGGTTTTTGAAAACACCACTATCCGTCTGTATACTTTTGACAATCAGATACAGCATCCGGAGGATGCAGGAAAAATCCTGCTGACAGAATGCCAAAAACAGCCTGCACTGGCAGGTATTGAAATTCTTGCAACCTCAAAAACACTGAATCTCAAACCTTTTTTAGATATCCTCAGCCAGACCAGGGAAAGCATTCCTGTCTTTGGCGGCTGCGCAAATTCTTATGAGAGCACGGCTCCCACCTATGTATTTTCTTCAAAAGGGATTTTAAAAAAGGGAATTATCGCCGTCTGCTTCTGCAGCACAGCACTGCACATTCAGGTCACGTCAAATCTGGGCTGGAAGCCACTGGGACGTACCATGATGATCACAGCAACTTATGGCAGCAACATTGTACGTGAACTGGATCATAAACCAGCAATTTCTGTCTATGAAAAATATCTGAACATCACAAAAAACGAACGCTTCTATACAGATACCATGGAGTTCCCGATCTTCATCGAACGCAACGGACATAATCTCGCCCGCCTGCCTCTTGCTTATCTGGACGACGGTGCACTGGTTTTTACAGCAGACTGTCAAAAAGGAGAAAATGCAAGGCTTGCCTATGGCGATCCGAATGAAATTCTGCGAAATTCAAAAGCAAACCAGCGCGAAACCGAAGCTTTTGCACCAGAAGGCATTCTTTTGGTCAGCTGTTCTTCACGCCGTATCTTTTTAAAAGACAATATTGATATTGAGCTGGAACCCTATCGTAACATTGCCCCTGTTGCCGGATTTTTTTCCTGTGGCGAGATTGCCCGCAGACAGACAGAAATTGAAGTATCCAATATCATCATGGTCACGGTGAGCTTCCGTGAAGGTGTCCGGGCAGCAAAAAAAGACATCGTATCCTTCAGCCAATCTCCTTCTCCCATACTGAACGATACGATGTCTTTGGTTCAGCGCATGGCGCGCTTCATTGCGGCAACCAGCACAGATTTGGAAGAAGCCAATCTCAAACTGGAAAAACTGGCTCACCAGGACCGCCTGACAGAGCTTTATAATCGTGGAGAAATTGAGCATATCCTGCAAAACGAAATGAGTTACTCGATAGAAAATCAAATGCCCTTATCCGTAATCATGCTGGATGTCGATGATTTCAAAGCAGTCAATGACACTTATGGACACGACACAGGGGACAAGGTCTTAAAAACAACAGCTCAGGTCTTAATGAAGAACATACGCCGTTCTGATTTTGCAGGACGCTGGGGGGGAGAAGAATTTCTCGTCGTCCTGCCCCATGCGCCTCTGGATGCGGCCATATCCACAGCAGAACGCATCCGTATGAAGCTTTCCCAGACCAAGCTCCTGCCCGATGACAAAAACATAACGGCAAGTTTTGGTGCAGCCGAGCTCAAAGCCGGTGAACAATATCAGGAATTTTACCGCCGTTTGGACAGTATGCTCTATGCGGCCAAACAGACCGGAAAAAACAGAGTCATCAGTCAGCTGCCTTCACAGCCCAGCGCAGTTTAGTCGAATGTGCCCGACTATTTCGTACACACTCAGCAGCTGACGGGCGAATCACATCCTGGGCGATTTCGCTGTAAACGCCCTGGCGATAAAATTCCTTGAAAGCCTGCTTGACCAGCCGGTCTTCGCCTGAATGGAACGTGAGGATTGCCGCACGCCCTCCAGAAGCCAGCGCAGCTGGGAGCTTTTCCATGAAATCGTATAAAACTTCGAATTCATGATTCACATCAATACGCAAAGCCTGAAAAGTACGGGCACTGGACTTCCTGACTGCCTCTTTTCGTTCAGCTGCTGTCATTTTCTCACGCAGCAAAGCCTTTTCAATCTCACCATGCAGGCTGGATGTCGTTTCAATCTTTATACCGCGCCGCAAATCCGAAACAATTTGACGGGCGATTTCCCTCGCATAGGGTTCATCTGAATTCTCGATGAGCATACCCTCAAGCTCATCCTGTGCAATGCTGCTTAAGCGCTCTGCTGCAGATACCCCCTGCAAAGGATTCAGCCGCAAATCCAGCGGCCCATCATTTTTATAGGAAAAGCCACGCTCCGGATTGTCTATCTGCATAGAAGAAACTCCAAGATCTGCCAGAATGAAATCAAACGGTCCGACTTCTGCAGCCAGCTCATCAATCTGGGCAAAATTCATCCGGCGCACCGTCAGGATGTCTTCACCGAAACCAAGAGCGCCCAGTCTTTCCTTCGTCTTGGCAGATTCGATTGGATCAATATCCCCTGCGTATAAATGTCCCTGATGCTCAAGCCGTCTGAGCATCTCCTGTGTATGCCCGCCATAGCCAAGTGTCGCATCAAATCCCTTCATTCCCGGCTGAATCTGCAAAATCTCCATAATCTCCTCTACCATGATGGGAATATGCATACCAGCCGGCGTGCTTCCCTTGCGGATAACTCTCTCCACAGTAGCCGCATATTTTTCCGGATGCAGTTCTTTATATTTTTCACTAAAACGACGTGGATATTTTCCCGCATAGCGCACACGTCTCTTATGAGGCTGTTCCTGGTTCTGTCCTTCGCTCATCCATCATCCATCCTTTTTCATTGTTTGTTTTCTATTATAACGCCATTGTTCAGGATTTCGCAAAGAAAAAGGGCTGCTGCATCAGCAGCAACCCGAATTCCCTCAACGATATTGCATAGACAGCCTTGCATATGCCCTTTCATAGGCCGTACGCACTTCCCTGGCTAAAGGCTTGATCTCTTCTGCACTCTTCCCTGCACGAATGGCCCGAACCGTGATCTCTGCCACTTTGTGCAGTTCCACAACAGTCCGTCTATCCTCAGATGCTTCCTGCAGCTGCAGTTTCCGTCCCGTTATCCTGCGATACTTCGCTTCAAAATACCGCCAAAGTTCTTCAAATGAACCTCCCCGTAAAAACTTCATCAGATACCCCTGGTATAATGCAGCACTTCCCAAAAAGCGCTTTAACTCATCATCACAATCCATGTCGGTATACTCATACGTCGTACTCATTCATGTCTGCCCTCCATTTCATCATAACAAGCCATCAACACCTTGGTGAGAAATTATTCAGACAATTTCCTACTGCCTATATTTTACCACACTTAGCTGCTTTAAATCAATAAAAAGCCATACTTTTTAACCAATTTTTCTTCCGCCAACAAGACAATATACCTATAAAGCAGTATTGACTGGACCGACTAACTATTTCGCCTTACAAATATCATCCATCCAGGCAAAGAGTTCCGTTAAATCATAATCACCATCATGCCCACGATTCCAAGGCGAAGCAAAATCCACACGGGCACCAGAATTTTTTAACTTCGTTGCCAGGATAAGCGGCACAGCAAGAGAAGTATCACGGTCGATCTCACCATGACGGATACGCCAATATTTTGCCGTTACAGCTGTACCATTGCCAATATAGTTCAACGGATTCATGAGCTTTACTATTCCTTCATCAGCCATCGTTGCTGAAGCTGTACTGTTTTCCATCGAAAAAGAAGTAAAATGTTGATTGTTGATGGCCTTCGTACCGAATTCATTATTTTCCGCTGAAGTATCATCCAGTGCATCAAAAGCCGGTGCAGCTTTCAAACGTGTTGCATAAACTGCATATTTGCCAAGATCCATTCCCACAGCCCTGCCATTTTCTATGGTAATCCAGTCCAAATCAGATAAGTCCTCTCCCCGATCCAGTGCACTCTGGGCTGAAGCAAGATAAACCCCTTCTAAATAATCCTTGAAACTTCCATTGCCTGACTCGTCAAGTGTCAGGCTCTTACCCGCATCATCCTTCAGGCCAAGACTGTTTACATAGGCTGGGAACATCCTCTTCAAATCATCTGAGGCCTTGCGTTGAACTTCACTCATTTCTGAGGTCTCCGCCGTATCGGCCGGAGCATTGGCCGGACGGTCCATCTTCGCTCCCTGAGCAGCATCCGGCAGAATCACCGGCCCGGGGCCAAGGGGCAATACCTTGCCTCCGACCGTGATGCTTGATGGCATCATCGCCGGCTGTCCGTTCTGCGGCGGCATTCTCCCCATCTTCCGCTGATGATACTCATTCACACCATTGAATACCCATTCATAGGCCATATCCGCATGATCAAGATTCGTAATCGGACAATAATCCGATGAAGCAAAAATATCATCACGTTCCTGTGCTGCACCGATTTCTTTCAGATAGGCATCATAATCCTTACTGTTCCCGGAAGCTCCCAAAAGCGCAGAAAGCGCACCACCGGCACTCGTACCATTGGAAATGATTTTTTCCGTATCCCCTGCGGGCAGGCGCTTCTTATTGTAGCGCAGATAACGTACTGCAGCCTTATAATCCACGATCAAAGCCGGAGCTTTGCCCGTATAGGTACCGTCAGCTGACTGCAGCGTACGTCCGCGGATTGCTGGTGCAGCTACGACATATCCTTTGGACAATGCCGTAAGCACAGCGTTGGCACCATTGCCATGACGGGTATCCACTCCTGGCTCAGCTATACCCCCCGGCATATATCCCCCGACTTCATTCGGCAGAAAAATCGGTGCTGTCCTGGCCGTATAGCCATTGACGGCCTTATTTTGAAAATACGCCTCAGGGATATAGATCGTCATCTTTTCATACGCCGCATCCACTGGCCTCGCAGCATAGACCCGGTCTGCGTAAACGCGATAAGCAACCTGCTGTCCATTGACCGCCTGACTTTGCGTTGTATATTCCTTTGTATCCAGCTTCAGACTATACGCCTTCTGTTCCTGCACGTTCTTCTGTGTCGCATCCTCTTTTACCGCAGTTGTGCTTGTATTCCCTGTCAGGTCCGTCTGTACAGCCGGCGCTGCTGCAAGTTTTTCCGCCGCAGCAGCCTGTCCTGCCCCTATACCGCTTCCTGCCGCAAAAGGCATCGCCATAAGCCCAAAGACCAGCCCATTGAGCACATACTTTTTCAAGTTCATTATTATCGTCCCCCTTCATTGCCTGTTACCATATAGTTGCAATAACTATTATATGGATTTTCAGCATAAAAGCAAGGAGACATCAAGAAACTTAATCTGTTTCTAATCATTTCAGCAAAAACCTTCCCTGCAGAAGCATAAAGCAAAGGGCAGCTACCCTGTTTGATAACTGCCCTTTTCCTGCTTATTTACTTCACGCTATTTCTATATTTATTTTGCTTTCCGGTAGCCGCATTTCGGGCATACACCATCCGCATTCAAGGCAACACCACATAACGGACAACGGTCTATGCTCTTCTGCGGCGGAAACTCTGCCGTTGCTGCATTCACACCACTGGTAAACGTGATTTTCACAATGTTCAGCTTATCCTTCAAAAGATCATATACGATCTTGATCATACCCTCTACCGTCATTGTCTCTTTGGTAACGACCAGACGACAGTCAGGATATGCCGCAGCAAGCTCTGTTTTAAACGCCTCGCCCTTCATCTGATTGCTTGGTGCGCCATTCTTGATGCCCTGCTCCTCATAGACCTTGAGGATTGCCGGAAGCAATGGATCATCCTCGCGCAGAATCAAAGCATGGTCGAAATTCTTCAATAAAGACCATGCAACCTTCTTGATCTCATTGCACGGATAGACCATATTGACACCGGCCTCAATCGTGTCCTCTACCTCAAGTGTCAAGATACCCGTATGACCATGCAGATATTGTGCCTCACCCTTGAACCCATAGAATCTGTGTGCATATTGCAAATCCAGTGTAGCTATGCTTTTCATTTTATACCCTCCATGCTTTTATATTTACGGGATTATCTTCCCGCATAAGCCTGAACAAAATCTGTTCTGTCCATCAACCGCATAATATACTCTTTAGGCATTTCACTGCGCTCCATTGTCTATATTTTACTTTTTTCCTTAGTATTCTGTCAAATGTAAGAATCTGCATGAAAAGAACTTTGCCATAAATTCTGTATATCTTTGATTGATCTTATGACTATAGTTTAGGCCAAACAAAAGCAAAATTCTGTGACTTAGTCACATTAAATAATAATTATTATTTTTTAATAATTATTAAATATTATGGCTTCTTTAGGGCAGGCAGCTGCACATGCGCCGCAGTATCGACAATTTTCCCCAATCTGTGCTTTATGCTCTACTAAAACAATATTATTCATCGGACACACGCGCGCACATTTACCACAACCCACACATTGTTCAATTGCAACAACAGGAGCTTCTCTTTTCTGCCCACTTTCCTGACACAATTGAACTCTGTTCACTGATTTTTCCGTCCAGATGCCTCTACGACACTGTCCGTAGGCCTGTCTAAGCTGCATACCTCGCATACTGCACATTCCTCCTGAGCCTGTCCTGCCCTTTCCTGACATTTTTCTTCCCCCTTATGACACTATTATTCAAATTTACACTACCTGACACGAAGCAGTTACCATCCTCCATCTGCAGTGCCCCCTCTTCGCTATGTGTATCCGCCCTTCTATTTTATTCAGCAAAACATGGAAGCTATCCTTTCACCGGAAAGTCAAAATACGTGTCAGGAAATGGTTCATGCTTCAACGTAAAATGCCACCATTCTTCTGCTAACCCCTGAAAGCCATGCCTCTCCATGACCTGCCGCAAAAACTTCCGGTTCTCCTGCTGCTTTTGGCTGATGCCCTTGTAAGCATAGTGCGAACGTTCACCAAAATAATCAAAATGCTCACCCACATCCAGTTCTTGTCCCGTCTTCATATCCACAATCGTCATATCAATCGTGCTGCCCCGGGAATGGCCGCTATGCTTTGCCACATATCCCAGCTCAAACACACGGCTCTTATCCGTCGTCGGATAAAAATA